>SLGS01000209.1 GCA_007136565.1 Clostridia bacterium
TCCAGGTGGTTTCCTCGGGCTTTTCGAACACCCTATCCTTTTCCAAGTTGTCCAATAGGTCGAGATAGCGCTGCTCGTGCCCCACTTCGGATACGGCGATGGATTCGAAGATCGCCGCCACGCTGGCGAAACCTTCCTCCCGGGCGATGGCTGCGAACTCTGGATACATCTCCTGGTTTTCGTAGCGTTCGCCCTCGGCGGCCGCGAGCAGGTTCTCGGCGGTGGTTCCGACTACGCCGGCGGGGAAGGCCGCTTCGATCTCGACGTCACCGCCCTCGAGTAAATCGAACAACCTGCGGGCGTGGGCTCGTTCGTGCTCCGAAGTTTCCTCGAAGATGGCGGCGATCTGCATGTAACCTTCCTCGCGCGCTACTTCGGCGAAATACGTGTAGCGATTCCTAGCCTGGGATTCACCGGCGAAAGCCGTCAGTACGTTCTTTTCGGTCTTGCTATCCTTCAGATTTGGCACCATACCACTTCCCTTCGCAAGGACAGTATACCCATGCCCCCGGGAGTACATGCCCCTCGATCCCGAGAACGGGCGCGGGGGTTTCTTGACCGCGCAATCCCCCGACAATATACTGGAAACACCCGAATCACATATCCAAGCGCTATGAAGGGGAAGAGTAGGGTTTCGGACGCCCCAGAGAGGGAGACCCGCTGGCTGGGAGGTCGCCCGGATAGATCCGAACCCGAACGTCGCCCCCGAGCGGCTTCTCCGAAAGCCCCGGTGACTAGGAGTCGACGGAACCGAAACGTTAATTCGGCAGAGGGTCCCCCGGAGAACGAGGGGAAACTAAGGTGGTACCGCGGAGAACTCGCCCCCTTCGCCCTTAGGCGTCGGGGGCTTTTTCGTGTCCAATTATCGTCTCCACAGCGGAAAACTGTGACCAAACTACGAGGAGGTAACCATGAGCAAAGGAAAGGCAGGGGAGGGGGCCCTCCCCACGCACTATAACCCCGAGGATGTCGAGGAACGCATTTACCGCACGTGGGAAGAGGCGGGTTCGTTTCGGGCGGAGATGGATCCCGACGCGACTCCGTACACCATAATGATGCCTCCACCCAACGTAACCTCCAACCTCCACGTAGGGCACGCCCTGGACAATACGATCCAGGATGTCTTGATAAGAAAACACCGAATGCAGGGTTACGAAGCGCTGTGGCAACCCGGAACTGATCACGCCGGCATTGCCACGCAACACGTGGTTTCCGCACGGTTGGCCGAGGAGCGGGGACTCACGCGCCACGATCTCGGTCGCGAAGCCTTCGAGCGAGAGATCTGGAAGTGGAAGGAAGTCTACGAGGCGAGCATCATCAACCAGATGAGGAGGCTCGGCTTCTCCGCCGACTGGACGCGCACTCGCTTCACCATGGATGATGGCTTGTCGCGGGCGGTACGGCACGTGTTCGTCAATCTCTACCGGGATGGCCATATTTACCGGGGGCACTACATGATCAACTGGTGCGTCGGATGCAGCACCGCCCTCAGCGATATGGAGGTCGAACACGAGGAACGGGAGGGTGGCCTCTACTACGTGGCTTACCCCGTCCCAGATGGTGGTGCCGATGCCTCCATCACCATCGCCACCACCAGGCCCGAGACCATCCTCGGCGATACCGCCGTGGCCGTTCACCCCGACGACGAAAGGTTTTCGCACCTGGTCGGGATGACGGCCGTAGTCCCGTTGGTCGATAGACCCATTCCCATTATAGCGGATGAGGCCGTGGACCCGGAGTTCGGGACCGGCGCCGTCAAGATCACCCCCTTCCACGACCCCAACGATTTCGAAATGGGCGGCCGTCGCGAACTGGAGCGGGTCCAGGTTATCGACGAAGCGGGTAGGATGACCGAGGCCGCGGGGGAGGATTATCATGGCCTGGATAGGTTCGAGGCTCGCGAGAAAGTGGTGGCGGATCTCGGCGAACTCGGGCAACTGGTGAAGGTGGAAAAGCACACCCACGCCGTCGGCGAATGCCATCGCTGCCACAGCGTCGTGGAGCCCCTCATTTCGCGCCAGTGGTTCGTCAGCATGCGAGAATTGGCGCAACCGGCCATAGATGTCGTAAGAGACGGGCGCGTGACCTTCGTACCGGAAAGGTTCGGCCGCGTCTACCTCAACTGGATGGATAATATTCGTGACTGGTGCATATCCCGGCAGCTTTGGTGGGGGCACCGCATCCCGGCATGGTATTGCCGAGAGTGCGATGAGATCGTCGTCGCGGAGGAAGACCCCACCGAATGCACTTCGTGCGGGGGCTCCCTCGTCCAGGACCCCGACGTGTTGGATACCTGGTTTAGCTCGGCGCTTTGGCCCTTCAGTACCCTGGGATGGCCCGAGGATACGCCGGAGATGGACTACTTCTTCCCGACCGACGTACTGGTGACTGGCTGGGATATTATTCCGTTTTGGGTCGTCCGGATGATCTTCAGTAGCTTGGAACACGTCGGCGAAGCACCCTTCCACACGGTTCTTATTCACGGTCTCGTTCTCGATCCCGAGGGCAGGAAGATGAGCAAGTCCCTCGGCAACGGCGTGGATCCCCTGGATGTGGTGGATAAGTACGGTGCGGATGCCCTTCGCTTTAGCCTCCTGTTCGGGAACTCGCCGGGCAACGAGATGCGTTTCTTCTGGGAGCGAGTCGAAGCCGGCCGAAACTTCTCGAACAAGATATGGAACGCCTGCAGGTTCACCCTGATGAACCTCGATGCCAACTTCAATCCGAACGAACCGGTGGATTACCGACCCGAGGATCGCTGGATATTGGGGCGACTGGCCGAGGTCGTGGCCGAGGTAGAAGGGGACTTTGGGGATTACCAGCTGGGTGAAGTCCTCAGGAGCATATACGATTTTGCCTGGAGCGAGTTTTGCGACTGGTACATCGAGATGGCCAAGATCCGCTTCGCCGATGACGTCCCCGCGGAGTCCCGCAGGGCAGCCCATAACACCCTGGTCCGGGTCCTGGACGGGATCCTCCGGTTATTGCACCCGGTGATGCCCTTCGTCACCGAAGAGATGTGGTCGGCCCTGCCCGAACGGACGTCGCTGCTCATCGACGCCTCCTGGCCCGAGGCAACGGAATATCCCCCTGCTCCGGGTGATCTGGGCATCGACATCCTCCGGGATGTCGTCCGGACCGTGCGAAACCTCAGGGCGGAAGTAAATATCCCGCCTTCGGCCCGGATATCCGTGATTTGCGCCGCTCCACCGCGCACCCGCGAAGTCCTCCAGGCTTTCGGCGAGCAACTCGCGGGGTTGGCCGGGATCGAGGATTTGGATCTGGTCGACGAGACCCTACAGAGGCCGACGCAGGCTCTCGCGGGAGTGGCCGGCGACGTCCAGGTGTTCATGCCCCTAGAGGGAGTCATCGACCTCCCCAGGGAGATCGAACGCCTCGAAGGTCGTCTCGAGGAGGCGCGCTCCAACCTGTCCAGATCGGCGGGTAAACTGGATAACGAGGACTTCGTGAACAGGGCCCCCGCCGAAGTCGTGCAGCGGGAGCGGGAAAGATTGGCGGACCTGGAAAAAGAGGTCGAGCACCTCGAGATACGCCTCCGGGAATTGGGCGGATGAGCCGACGGGGGGCGGCGCGGGAGGAATGCGCAGGTCCCCGGGAGAACTAAAGGCTTGAGAGTGGAGCCCGATTCCCTCCGGTCGCGGCGACGCAGTCGGCCGCGAGGGGAGGATATGACGGCTCGAAGCCGATGCGGATAGAAGCGAAGGATCCCACGAAAGATTGGTTGCCGTCGGACTCCGCGTGGGTCCGGGGAGGGGTTGCACATCCTTGAAGCGACGACCGGAGAAATCAAAATCGATTCTGCCCATGGTCGTAATCCTGATCTTCTTGGGCGCCCTGTCCATCGGGGCCGGCTACCTCGGCGGCCAATACCTCTTGCGCGGATTCGGGTCGGATCGAGGCGATCCGGCGCCCGTCGAAGATCCCGGCCCGGAGGAAGAACCGTCCGAGTCGCCCGTCGAACCCGATATCCCCGAAGCCCCCGATGAAACCGATGAGGCGGAGGAGGATGATGAACCCGCGGATGATACCGACGACGCGGAGGAAGATCCCGACGAGGATGAGGAGGAAGTTCCCCCGGCCGATTATCGTTTGACCGGCTCGAGGTTGGAACTGTACAGGGTTCAGGCGGGCGTCTTTACCCTGGAGGAGAATGCTCGGAGCCTCCTCGATGAACTCCGCGACCTGGGCGTGGGCGGTGTGGTGATCAGGGATGGGGAAGACTACCGCGTGGTGGTAGATTTGGCCTACCACGAGGCCGATGCGAGAGAACTGGAAGACGATCTCCTCGAGCGGGACTACGAAATCCTGGTGACGTCTTGGGAAATGCCCGCCTTCGAAGCCGTCTTGTCGGTGGGTGAAGTGGACGGTTTCCTTTTGCAGCAGTTCACCGAGGACCTCGAGAAGCTGCTCGCCGTACACGGTGGGGTTACTCCGGACTCCGGTAGGAGCACCGCGGAGGAGATTCGAGTTCTCGCCGAGGCCGTGGCGGCAAGGTTGGGTGAAGTGGACGCCGACCTCGTACCCCCAGCCTATCGCGCATTCATAATCGATCACCTCGAGTCGCATTTGGCGCTGGCCCGGAATGAACCCGGTTCCGGGCGTTGTCACGAATCTTACTTGCGTTTGGCTTGGGCGTTTAGGGCGGCCCGGGAGGGCCTCGATTGAAGAGTAACCCGAGATCTAGCTCGCGTGCGCCCGGGTGGGTGTGGGCGACGAGGAGGATTGAACGTATAGATGAGGCGTAGTCGAAAATCTGGAGATTACCTGATCTTGTTGGTGTTCTTGGCGCTGGGTGCCTTTGTCGGGGATATCGTGGGAGAACTCCTCGCCCCCCACATCCCGGTTCTCGGTAGGTACGGACAGTTGGGCTTCTCACCCGTGAGCGTAAACTTGCTGCATCTGGTCGAATTTACCTTCGGTGTTAGTTTTCGGTTGAACGCACTGGGGGCCATTTTCGCGGTAATCCTCGGCCTATTCCTATGGTGGAAATAGCCCGCTATGCCGGTTAGCCATCCCGATCTGCCACCGCTAATTTTGGCCTCGGCTTCCCCGCGTCGCGCGGAGATATTGGGACGCCTGGGCATCGATTTTCGCGTCGAGGCCGCCGACATGGACGAAGCCGCGTTTATCCGCTCCCTCGGCGATGGGGCTCCTCCGGAGTTCATCGGCAAGGCGTTGCTCCTGGCCCGGGCGAAGGCCGAGCTCGTGGGCGAGGGGTTGTGCGGGGAGGGATTGGTTCTCGGCGCGGATACCACCGTCGTACTCGACGATGGGAGGGATCTAGGCAAGCCCCGCGATGATGCCGAGGCCCGCGAGATGCTCAGTGCGCTCTCCGGTCGAAGTCATCGAGTCGTGACCGGCACGGTCCTGATGGATGCATCCACGGGTGCCCGGACCGAATCGGCCCCGGTGACGGTGGTGAGGATGCGAACCCTGAGTCGGAGGATACTGGACGCCTACGTGGCCTCCGGGGAGCCGGAGGGCAAGGCGGGAGCGTATGCCATCCAGGGCTTGGGCGGACTATTGATCGCCGGAGTGCGAGGATCCCACACCAACGTAGTTGGGCTGCCGGTGGAGGTTCTCGAGGAACTGTTCTCGGGTCTGGGTTATTCCGTGTGGGACTACGTGTTATGATGAGCGATGACGGGCTCCATTGGAGCCCAATCGGCCCATCGGATAGTGATCAATCTTGGATCGTGGGCGAATGACCATCAAGGAATTGCCCCGGGGTGAACGACCCCGGGAGAGGCTACTCGCACGGGGTGCCGGGTTTTTGAGCGACGCCGAGATCCTCGCGGTCATCCTCGGGACGGGACACGCCGATTCCGGCGATACCGCGGTCGATTTGGCCAGGAGAATGCTGAAGGGTTTTGGCGATGGCGCCCACGCTCCGGGCACTTTGCGAAGGCTCGCGGAGGCGAGTCCCGAGGAACTCCGGGGATTTAGGGGTGTCGGTTCTGCGAAGGCCGCCGCCATAATCGCGGCCGTGGAATTGGGTAAGAGAATCGGATCGGACAGGTTGGAGGGGCCGAGCATCCGGGGCCCCGGGGACGTCGCCGACATCGTGGGTCCGGACATGGCAACTCTCGATAGAGAGCATTTTCGAGTTCTACTGCTGAACGCGAAGAACACGGTTACGGCGATAGAGGATGTAACCATCGGTGGGCTCGATTCGTCGATGGTTCACCCCCGGGAAGTGTTCAAGTCTCCCATCAGGAGAAGCGCCGCCGCCGTGATCCTGGTCCACAACCATCCGAGTGGTGATCCGACACCGAGCCCCCAGGATGTGAAGGTCACCAGGCGCCTCATCCGGGCTGGAAACCTGCTGGGTATAGAGGTACTGGATCACGTGATAATCGGCGACGGTCGTCACTGCAGCCTTCGCGGGCGGGGGATGAACTGGGACGTCGAGGACGGGTAAGATAACCGGTCCTGGAAGGAGAATAATTAGGTGTTCAGCTTTATCTACAATCACTTCTCGAGGGACATGGGCATAGATCTGGGAACCGCCAACACCCTGGTTTACGTTCGGGGCAGGGGGATAGTCCTCCAGGAACCCTCCGTAGTAGCCACCAGGCAGGGTGAGGACGGTGAACCCCTGGCCGTCGGTAACGAGGCCAAGAGGATGATAGGGAGAACGCCGGGCAATATCGTGGCCGTGAGACCCATGAAGGATGGGGTAATAGCGGATTTTGATATTACCCAAACCATGCTCCGCTATTTCATCGGCAAGGCGACTCGACGCAGGCCGGTCATACGACCCCGCGTCGTGGTTGCGGTGCCCTCCGGCGTCACCGAGGTGGAAAAACGCGCCGTGATAGACGCTACACTGCAGGCCGGGGCCCGGGAGGCGTACCTCATCGAAGAGCCCATGGCCGCCGCCATCGGCGCTGGACTGCCCGTCCACGAACCCACCGGGAACATGGTGGTGGACATCGGCGGTGGAACCACCGAGGTCGGCATTATATCCTTGGGGGGGATAGTCACCCACGAATCCATCAGGATAGCCGGGGACGAGATGGACGAATCGATAGTCTCCTACATGAAACGCCACTACAACTTGCTCATAGGCGAGAGAACGGCCGAACAGGTCAAGATGGAGATAGGGAGTGCCACCCCCATCGACGGGGAGGAGTCCCTGGATGTTCGCGGACGCGATCTCGTCACGGGCCTTCCCAAGACGGTGGAACTCACCTCCGAAGAGGTCAGGGATGCCCTCTCCGAACCCGTATCCCACATCATCGATGCCATCAGGTCAACCCTGGAGAGAACTCCACCCGAGTTGGCCTCGGATATCATGGATAGGGGTATCGTCCTGACCGGCGGAGGATCAATCCTTCGCGGATTCGATCGCCTGGTCACCCATGAGACCGGTATGCCCGTTTACGTGTCCGAAGAGCCGCTCCTGTGCGTCGTACGGGGTACAGGAAAGGTTCTAGACGAATTGGATGTTCTCCGGCGCATCCTCATCGTACCGAAGAGATTGGGCTAACCCCGAATCGGCCGCGTGAAGTGGCGGGCGAATACGGAGGACGACGCTAAGTGAAGAATCTGTGGCGCGATCGCCGGGTCTTTGGAAGCCTCGTAATAACCCTGGTGCTGCTCCTCATGATGGTACTGACCTCCGATCCCGGTCGGCCCTACGGTCGACTGGAGAGGGTATGGGTGGAATTCACCTCGCCCCTGACCAAGGTCATCACGGATTTCGGAGAGCGA
>SLGS01000045.1 GCA_007136565.1 Clostridia bacterium
GGCATATTGCCCAGGCATATTCGCTTGGTCACGGCGCTGAAACCCGGGATCATATCCTATCGACCGGCGGGTACCGACCCCGCTAGTCCCAAGGAGATGGTGGCCGTCGGCGGTGGCTTCGCCGAGGTAGCCAACGATGTGATCACCGTATTGGCCGATACCGCGGAGTACGCCGAGCACGTCGACGTCGAGCGTGCGCGAGAGGCCCTGCGCCGGGCGGAGGAGAGATTGAACTCCGGCGAAGAGGACATCGACTCGGTGCGGGCCAGGGCCGCCCTGGAACGGGCGGTCGCCCGGCTCCGGGCCGCGGGCGAGGATGAAACCAGGGGCGATGACTGATGAAGATCCTACCGGGGCCGCAGGCTGGCCCCGGTGTTTTCGAGCCCGCTCGTCCGCGGTGGGAAGGTACCCCGGTCGAGGTGTCGAAGTAATGGGTTCGCGCGCATCCGATTGCGCATAACATATCCGATTTAGCGGAGAATACCCGAAAGGGCAAACCCATCGCGAGGTGGGGACGCAAAGCCGAGGATCCCAAGGGGACGGCCCGGCCGCCGAAGGTTTTTTTGGTTTACCATCTCGCCTTCCCTAAGGGGGGGCGCTTTTTGTTCCGGGCACGGGTATTCCGCCGACCACCGGCGAGGGGTGAACATCGAGATGTTGAGGGGAATCTATAGTTCGGCTTCGGGTATGATAGCCGGAGCCCACGCGCAAAGGGTTGTCGGGAATAACCTGTCCAATGTGAATACGCCCGGGTATCGCGCCGGGGCCACGTACCTGTCCCCGTTCGCTCGGGCCTTCCTGGCCAGGACCGGTACGAGCATCTCGGGGCCGGCTCCCATGGCCGGTAACGCCACTCCCCTGGGTGATGTGAGCCTTGGGACCCGCGTCGCCGAGGTGAGCGATAGCGATGAACCCGGCAGGTTGCAGAGTACGGGTAGAGCGACAGACATGGCGATAGACGGTGAGGGCTACTTCGCGGTGACCACCACCGAGGGGGTCGCCCTGACGCGGGCCGGAAACTTTCGGATTGACGAGGATGGGCAACTGGTGGATCGAGCGGGTCATACCGTGATGGGTGTGGGCGGCGATCCCGTGTTCGTCGGTTCCGAGGCTTTCTCTGTGGACGCGAGGGGAAGGGTTAGCGTCGAGGGCGAGATAACCGCTCAACTGGCCCTGGTTCGACTCCCCGCGGATTCAACGCTGGAGAGGGGTTACGACGGCCTCGTTCGTCCGAGGGACTTGGACGCCGCAGCGCTGCTCGAGGCTCCCTGGGAAGGGTCCGAGGTGGTGCAGGGTGTACTGGAGCTTTCCAACGTGGATCTGGTCCGGGAGATGACGAAGATGATGACGACCTTTCGCGCGTACGGTTCCAACCACTCGGCCCTGAAGATACAGGATGAAGCGCTGGGAGATTTGATCCGCGTTATAGAGAACTTGTAGTTCGGTCTGGAGGTTAGAAGATGTTTGGACAAATGCGGACCTCCGCATTGGGGATGATGGCCGGGCAGACCATGCTGGATGTGACATCGCACAATGTCGCCAACGTCAACACCGCCGGCTATCGGGCCGGTCGAACGGATTTCGCGGAGCTGGCCTACGCGGGACTACACGAGGTGGACGGTGGAGCCCCGCGCAGGGGTGCGGCGCCGGTGGGCGTAGAGAGCGCACCCGTGGAATTCCCCCGGGGGCACGGGGTGGGGAACGAGCGGGTGGTCCTCTCGGAGAAATCCGGTGCCCTGCAGTCCACGGGTGTTCCCACGGATCTCGCCGTCGCGGGCGCGGGGTATTTTCCGCTGGTGGATTTCGAGGGTAATCCGGCGGGATATACGCGGGACGGATCCTTCCGAAAGGACGCTTCCGGGCACTTGGTACACGTTTCCGGTGGATTCCTGGCCGACGAGTCCGGGGAGGCCTTGCGTCTAGCGGAAGACCGGGGGCCCAGTACCCTGGGCATTGCCCCCGACGGCCGCGTGACCTCCATCGAACCGGACGGGACCGAGGAGGAACTGGGTCGGTTGGTCTTGACCGTTCCCCGGGCGGGTCAACGGCTCGTAGCCGGGGGTGGTAATACCTACTACATGGTGGGCGACGACGGAGTCTTCGGCCCCGGCGACCGGCTTTCCCCGGGAGAGGAAGCGGGTGAGATACGCCAGGGTTTCCTGGAGGGTTCCAACGCCGACCTCGCCGAGGAGATGACCCGCCTCATAATGGCCCAGCGGGCCTTCGGACTCAACGCGCGTTCACTTCAGACCGCCGACCAGATGTTCGAAATGGCGAATCACCTCGGCCGCTAGTTCCCGCGGCCGAGGAAAGCCGACCTCCGGGGTAGAATAGTCTACGCGGAGGTGTTATCAACGTGACCGATGCAAATCTTCCCGATCTACCCATCCGCCGGGATCGCATCGCGGATTATCTCCCGCACCGCGATCCATTCCTCTTCGTCGACGAGGTGACGGAGCTGCTGCCGGGGAACCTCATTTCAGGCTACCTGGACGTAACCGGCGAGGAGCATTTATTGGCGGGTCACTTCCCGGGCCGCCCGATTTGGCCCGGCGTCTTGACCCTGGAGGCGATGGCGCAGCTTTGGGGCGTGTGTGAGGCGCTGGCGAATCCTTCCGGCCAGGGCGTCGGGGTTTTCGCCGCCGTGGATCGGGTCAAGTTCAGGCGGATGGTAGTTCCGGGAGATCGCCTGGAGATGACGGTAAGGCTCGATCGTCGCCGCGGTCCCTATGTCCGGGTGATGGCCGAGGCCCGCGTGAACGGAGAATCGGCGGCGGAGGGCGTACTGTCCTTCGGTGTGGCGCCATGAGACCCCGGGATGCGAGAATTCGCCCCCTGGGTTCCGGGGATGCGGCGGACCTCTACCGGGTGAGATTGGCGCCCCGGGTCATGGAGGGCACGCTGGGGCTACCCACCCTGACCCCGGACAGATGGCGCAGGGAAGTCGAGGCAATGCTTCAGAACCCGGACAATCACTGCCTGGTGGCCGATATCGACGGCGAGGTCGTCGGGGCGGTGAATCTCGATGTGGGTAGGGGCCGAAAATCCCACAGTGCGACCCTGGGAATCATGGTGAGGGATGACTTCGCGGGGAGGGGCCTGGGTTCGAGGCTGCTCGACGAGATGATATCCGCGGCGGACGACTGGCTCGCCATCTCCCGGATCGAACTCGAGGTTTTCGCCGACCACGGCGCGGTGGTGGGCCTCTACGAATCGCGGGGTTTCGCCCGCGAAGGGCTCAAGCGTCGTGCGGCTTTTCGCGGCGGCGAATACCGGGACGTATTGGTCATGGCCAGGCTCTTGCCCGATAAGAGCCCATCCGGGTGAATCGCGGACCTTTGGGCAAGGTTTTGCGTGGATAACCGCGGCGGATTGACCCCGGCCCCGCGGCGTGCTAAACTTCTGGCCACAATGTGAAAATCATTCTTATCTAGAGCCGGTTAGGGCACTGGCCCCGCGATCCGGCAGCAACCGGCCGTCCGGCGGCACGGTGCTAAGCCCAGCAGAGGAGGAGCGGCTCCTCTGAAGGATGAGACACACCTTCTTCCCCTCCTCCCTCGTCGACGACGTAGATCCACATCGAGGTAACGGAGGGATTTTCTTGAGCAGAAGACGACGGTATACTTCGGAATCCGTGGCCGAGGGCCATCCGGACAAGGTGGCGGACCAGATTTCCGACGCCGTGCTCGATGCTGTACTGGCGGGCGATCCCGCGGCGCGGGTGGCCTGCGAGACACTGGTGACCACGGGCCTGGTACTGATAACCGGGGAGATTTCCACCGAGACTTACGTTGACATGCCCGCAACGGTGAGGGAAACGGTCCGCGACATCGGCTACACCCGCGCCAAGTTCGGGTTCGACGCCGACACCTGCGCCGTCCTGACTTCCATAGATGAGCAATCCCCGGATATCGCCCGCGGCGTAACGGGTGCGGGATCCGCGGAGCGGGATGCCATGGGTGCCGGGGACCAGGGCATCATGTACGGGTACGCTTCCTGCGAGACTCCCGAGATGATGCCGCTACCCATAGCCCTGGCCCATAGGCTGGTGCGACGGTTGAGCGTCTGCCGCCGAGAGGAGATAATTCCGGCCCTTCGACCCGACGGCAAGTCCCAGTGCACCGTGGAGTACGATGAGAGGGGTCGCCCCGATTTCCTCTCGGCCGTGGTGTTGTCGGCCCAGCATGATGCCGGCGCCTCCATGGATGACCTGCGCGAGGAGATTAGAGAACACGTCATCTCCGCGGTGGTGCCCCCCCAATTGCTGGACGAACGAACCCAATACTACATCAACCCCACGGGTCGCTTCGTGGTCGGAGGCCCCCAGGCGGACGCCGGGATAACGGGGCGCAAGATCGTCGTGGACACCTACGGCGGTCGCGCTCATCATGGCGGCGGTTGTTTCTCGGGGAAGGATCCGACCAAGGTGGATCGATCCGCCTCTTACGCGGCAAGGTACGCGGCGAAGAACGTTGTCGCGTCCGGCCTGGCCCGCGAATGCGAGGTCGAGGTCGCCTACGCCATCGGGGTGGCACACCCCGTATCATTGCGAGTGGATGCCTTTGGCACCGAGGTGATTCCCGAGGAAAGAATCGAGCAATTGATCTCGGAGTTCTTCGATTTTCGTCCCGCGGCCATCATCGAGGAACTGGACTTGCGGCGACCCATCTATCGCCCGACGGCGGCCTTCGGACACTTCGGTCGCACCGACCTCGACCTGAGCTGGGAGAGTACCGACAGGGCGGAGGCGCTCCGGGAGGCCGCCGGGCTCCGGGGACCGTTGCCCGAGCCCGCTTTCACCTGGCCCGCCGAGGCGGGATCCAGCGATTCCTGAGGGCCCCGGGGTTCGACGTCGAAAGACGAAGGGTTCCCTGTCCGTGGGGTTATGCATGCTTGTCCGCTTCCGGGAGTGGCTAAGCGAAACCATCTTCCCCGGTCGCTGCGTCGCCTGTCATCGGAGCCTCGAGCTCTTCCCCGGCGACGAGTATGCCTGCCCGACCTGTCGGTTGATACTATCCAACCCCGGGGGATCCTTCTACCCCGGGGCCTCGGCCGCGGGCACCGTCGCGACGCCGCCGCACGCCGACCACCGGGGATTCGCCGAGATCGTCGCCTTCCCCACGCCCTCGCGCGAACGCGATATCGTCCTCTCGGCTTCATCCCGCGCGCACCCGCGGGCGCAGTTGCTCGGGGCGAAGACCCTGGCATCCAATCTTCGGCTGGCGCGGATCCGGGTCAGAAGCTTGACCCCGCTGTCTCCCGGTGCGGACCCGGGCGTCGCTGAGTACCTGGCCGCCGACCTGGACGTTCCCCTCGTGGGGGATCCCGAAGGGCTAACACCCACACTGCTTTTCGCCGATACAATAGATGATCGGGTGCGCGACCGGGCTGCTCGAAGGATGGATCATATCCGCGACTCGGCCATCCTACTGGGCGGATTGGTACGATATTAACCTAGATCAGGATTTTTGTGGACTTATATGTATCTCAAACCGCCGAGGTTGTCGCTGAGGGTCACAAGTAGCCCCAGGGGAGTTGACATTCGACTTAAGGTTGAGGGTTGCCGTGACGATAGAAGGAGTAAGTACCCCGATGTGTCGACGAAGCGGGGAGGAGGAGATCGGCATGATGATATCCCAGCAGCAATTGCTCGCGGTGATCAGGGCTCGCTCGGAGCCGGCCGGGAGCGTGGAGCGCACCGGCGAAGCCCGGGGCGTCGAAGCCAAGGGCGTTCCCGGGGCTGGATCCGCGGACGGTATTAGCCTTTCGGACCGGGCGCGGGACGTGGTTAAGATCACCAGGGCCCTCGAAGAGGTGCCCGAGATCAGGGAAGATCTCGTCGCGGACATAAAGGAGCGCATAGAGGCGGGAACCTACGATATCTCGGCCGAAGACGTGGCGGAGAAGATCATGGGCAGGGCCCTGATTGACGAGGTCCTCGGACGCGATGGGCCGTCCCGATGAGTGGTGTCGAGGCGACGGGCGGCTCCGGCCAAGGGGTCCGGGAAAAGGTCGAGGTTATCGTCGAAATCCTCGAGGAGCACTGCGGCTCTTACGAGGACCTAAATGGCCTGCTGGAGGCACAAGAAGAGTTCCTCCAGGAGAACGACCTGGATGGTCTGAGACGGGTTCTCGCCGCCCAGGACGAGATCCTGGCGCGGGTCGCCACGAGCGAACAACGTCGTCACAGCGCGCATCTTCACCTGGTCGAAATGTCCGGAGGGCGTCACCGGGATCTTCGGGACATCATCGCCCATTTCGATTTGCCCGGGGAAATGGCCTCGCGAGCGGGACGCGCCGAGGCTCGCCTTCGCGATCTCACTTCGGATATTCGCCAGTTGAACGAATCCAACGGGCGGCTCGTCGAGCAGGCCCTCCACTACGTGAACTACTCCCTGGAGGCCATCCGGGAGCTGGCCCTGGATGCGGGTACCTACCGAGACGGAGATCGCGGGAACGGTCCCCCCTCCATGTTGATGGACAAGAGAGTTTGAGCTAACGAAACGCGGGGGAGGCAGTCGGTTTGAGGAGTACATTCTTCGGATTGGAAATGGCCCGGCGAGCCCTGGGGGCGCAAAGGACCAACGTCGATGTCATCGGCCACAACCTGGCCAACGCCGGCACCGAGGGTTACCGAAAGCAGGACGCGCGCCTGACTCCGACGGCGCCCTTCGATGCCGGCGGGCACCCGCGGATGATCATGGGTACCGGGGTCAGGGTCGCCGACATCGCGCGCAGTCAGAATCGTTACCTGGATCGCGAGGTGTTTTCCAGGACCTCCGATCACGCGATGTGGACCAAGCGCAACGGGCTCTTGCGGGAGGTGCAGGATATCCTGGCCGAGCCCGGTGACAGCGGTATCGCCTCGGCCATGGACCGCTTCTGGAACGCCTGGGAGGACCTGGCCGGCAACTCCGACGACCCCGCCGTCAGGGCCGGCCTCCTCGAGCGCGGCAGCGAGCTGGGGGATGCCTTCCGGTTGGCGTTGAGGCAGTTGGACAACATGTCGGACAACCTGGAACAGACCATCGCCACCAGAGTGGAAAAGATCAACGGCATCGTCGGGGAACTTCGGGAGGTCAACGAGCAGGCGGTGGCCCTGGAGGCCCGTGGGCTGAATCCCAACGATCTCCTGGATCGCCGGGATACCCTGGTCGAAGAACTCAGCGGACTGGTGGACGTGGCGGTCCGCGATCACTCCGACGGCGGGATCGGGCTGAGCGTCGACGGCGTACCGATCCTGGATTCTTTCAGCGGTAGAACGCTGAGGGTGGCGGACGGCGGGGGCGGTGAGCCCGGTACCATTGCCTTCGAGTGGGTGACCGACGGGGGAAGTTCCGCCGCCTGGACCCCTGACTCCGGGGGAGAGCTGACCGCCTTGGTGGGAGCTCGAAACGCCGACGTGCCCCGCCTCAGGGGGGATATCGTCGGGTTGGCCGAGGGCATTCGCGCGGCGGTGAACGATCTTCACCGCGAGGGTTTTGATCTCGCGGGCAACCCGGGATCGGATTTCTTCGCCGATGGAGACCCCGGACACCTGGTGGTCGACGGGAATCTCCTGGGTAATCCCAACCTCGTGGCCGCCGCCATCGAGGATGACTCCGGTCCGAGCGACGGCCGGAACGCCGCCCGGCTGGCCGATCTTCGCGGAGAGGCCTTCGTGGGACGGGTCGTCGACGGTGAGGGCGAGGTCATCGAGGAAGGCGTCAGCTCCGGGGAGTTTTGGCGGGGAGTGGTGGCGAACGTAGGCGTGCGAACGGAGCAGGCGGAGTTCCTGGCGAACAACAACCACGTGATGTTGACCCAGCTGAAAAACCAGCGAGACGCCGTCACCGGGGTTTCCATAGACGAGGAACTCACCCACCTCATCGCCGCCCAGAATGCCTTCGGCGCGGCGGCGAGGCTCGTCACGGTGTGGGATGACATGCTGGATACCATCGTGAACAGGATGGTGAGATAGTATGCGCATCAGCGAGCGCGGCATGACCAGGACGGTCCTGACGGACCTGATGTCGAACAGGAGCAGGCTGGAACGGTTGCACGAACAGTTGAGCTCCGGATCCAGGATCAATCGCCCCTCGGACGATCCCGGGGGCACGGTGACCTACATGAACATCGAGAGCACCCTCTCGGAACTGGAGCAGTTTCGTTCCAACACCTCCCTGGCCCGGGATTGGTTGAACGCCACCGAGTCGGCGTTGAACGAGACCACCGATCTCGTCCACAGGTTGCGGGAACTGGGGGTTCGCGGGTCCACGGATACCATGCCCCAGGAGTCTCTGGACGCCCTGGCCGAGGAAGTCTCTGAGATAGTGGACCATCTCATGGCGGTGGCCAACACTCGCCACGTCGGGCGGTACATATTCGGCGGTTACAGGACCGAGGCTGCGCCCTTCCATTGGGTAGAGGATCCAGTGCCGGGAAACCACGTATCGTACTCCGGGGACGATGGTTTGATAACCCGTCGGGTGGGTCCCGGGGTCGAGATCCAGGTGAACGTTCCCGGAGACCTGCAGGTGGGTGGTGCCGACGGAGGCTTCTTCGATAACCTTCTGAACACCGCGGCGGACATGCGCGACGCGCTGTTCGCGGGGGACGCGGATGGGTTGGATGCCGGGCTGGGGGAGCTGGATGCCAACCAGGACGAGATCCTCGCGGTCCGCTCACAGGTCGGCAGCCGTGCGAACCGGCTCGACATGAGCGAGAACCGCCTCGAGGACATGAGAATATCCCTGACCCGGGTGTTGTCGGAGACCGCCGACGTCGATGTCGCCGAGGCGATAATGCACCTGAGCATGACCGAGAGGGCCTACCAGGTTACCCTGGCCACCGGAGCCCGCATCCTTCCCCAGACCCTCCTGGATTACCTGAGATGAGCCATGTTGCGTCCGGTGTCCCCATCGCGGGATACGATTGCGAACCGAGGAGGAATGCATCTTGAGGATCCAAACGCAAAGCTTCGGAGAGGTACAGGTGGAGCCCGAAGGAGTTCTACACCTGCACGATGGCTTACCGGGCCTGCCACGAACCCGCCATTGCTACATCCTGGACCGCGATGAAGAATACCCGGTGCGCTGGCTACTGGACGCCCGGGATCCTTCCGTAGCCATGCCCATCGTGGAGGCATCCTTCGTGTGCCCCGGATACGACCCTCCTCTCCCGAGGTCCGAGGAGCGCTCTTTACTCCTGGGACCCGAGGATGCGCGCCGTTTTTTCCTGGTACTCGTGATACCCGCCGATCCCCGCGGGATAACCGCCAACCTGAGGGCCCCCATAGTCGTCAACGAAAGGGATCGGACTGGGAAGCAGGTACTGTTGGCCTCGGAGGAGTATCCCATAAGGTACAGATTATTCCCCGGCGGCGAATCGGGGTGCGGAGGTTAAGGATGCTGATCCTGGGCAGGCAGGTGGACGAAAGCATAATGATCGGGGACTCCATAGAGATCGTGGTCCTCGAGGTGAAAGGTGGAAGAGTTCGCCTCGGGGTCTCGGCCCCCGGGGACATTCCCGTCCACAGGAAGGAAGTCTACGACGCAATAGAGGAGGAGAACCGGAAGGCGGCCCGTTCGCATCCCTCCGGCGGGGCTTCCCTGGCCCTGGCGATAGAATCCCTCAAGGATCATCCGAAAAATTCCCAAGAAGACTAAAGAATTGCCGATCATCTTACGATAGATAGTGTGAGGGCGCAGAGATCGCGGGACGGTTTTCGGCCCTTCGGAGCAGGGAGGCTCCGAACCACTATCAAGGAGGATGATTTCGGATGACCATGAGGATTCAAAACAACATCGAGTCGTTGAACGCCTACCGGAACCTGAACACCACCAACCGCGCCATGTCGAGGTCCCTGGAGAGGCTCTCCTCGGGCTACAGGATCAACCGGGCCGCGGACGATGCCGCCGGGCTCGCCATATCCGAGAAGATGAGGAGCCAGATCCGCGGACTGAACCAGGCCGTCAGGAATGCCCAAGACGGTATCTCCCTCATCCAGACCGCCGAGGGGGCCCTCAACGAGACCCACTCCATCCTGCAGGCGATGCGGGAGCTGGCCAACCAAAGCGCCAACGATACCTACACCGCCGACGACCGGGCCGCCATCCAGCAGGATATCAACCAGCTGGTGACCGAGATCACCCGGATCGGTGAAACCACCGAGTTCAACAGCGAGAACCTCCTGGACGGAAGCTACACCGGGAAGCTGCACATCGGGGCGAACGCCGGGCAGGATATGGACATATCCATCGGAGATATGCGCGCCGACGCCCTCAACGTCGCCGGCGACGAGGCGGCGACGTTCGACATCGTGGGTACGGTTACAGCTGGCGATGAAGAAATCGCGGATGGTACTTACGATGTGGTGGCATACGGGGACTATCAAGGTGAGGACATAAGCTTCGATACTCACACTGGGACGACCGCGGATGACGTCGCCTACGTTATGGTCGATGGTGATGGCAACGCTATCGCGGTTAGCGACGATGGAGAGAGCTACGTTCAAGTCCTCGAAACCGAGGCGCAGCGAGATACGATTGAGTTCAGCACCGCCGTCACCGACGGCACCATCACCGTTTCCGGAACCGAGGCCACCGCATCTGCCTCGATAGAAGAGCACGGCCTGGCCTCGGGAACCTACACCATCGTCAGCCTCGAGAACAACTCGATGTACTCGGGTTGGGACTACGGTCTCGAGAATTCGGCCGGCGAAATCGTCGCCCTGGGAGCCCAGGATACCTCTGGCGGAGCAGCAACGGAACTGGACGGGACAAACGGAGTCCAGCACTGGGTCGATCCCACGGATACGTCGGTGAGCCTCTTGGACCTCGGTGCCCAGGGGAACCACGGCCTCGAGGTCGGCGAGAGCATATCCGTATCCGGGGCCGGCCTGGACGTATCCAGCCGCACCGCCGCCAATGACGCCTTGACAGTCCTGGATAACGCCATCGAGGCGGTCTCGAGCCAGCGATCGATGCTGGGTGCCCTCCAGAACCGACTCGAGCACACCATCACCAACCTGGAGGTGGCCTCCGAGAACCTCACCGCCGCCGAATCCCGTATCCGCGATGTGGACATGGCCGCCGAGATGACCGAGTTCACCAAGAACCAGATCCTAACCCAGGCCGGCACCGCCATGCTGGCCCAGGCGAACATGGCTCCCCAGGCAGTACTGCAACTCCTCGGGTAGTCCCGGATCCACGGACGATACCCCCTCGCGGGAGCCGGGCGCGATGACGCCCCGGCTCCCGCCCGTCCAGAAGGGAAGGGGTCGGGATGCGAATAGATAGCGCGAGCGCGAATACACCGACCGCCGCGGAGCACGCCGGGACCTTCGCGGGGGAAGTGGGCAGGACTACCGAGGTTAGGAGAACCACCGGGGCTGAGTCCGGGGAGCGGGGCCGCGATTCGACGGATCAGCACGGGGAAGGTTTGGAAGAGCACGTAAAGGACCTAAACGAACTCCTGCGGTTTTTCGACAGGAAGCTGGCCTTCGAGGTGCACGAGGCCACGAATCGCTACCTGGTAAAGGTGGTCGACGTCGAGACCGAGGAGGTACTGCGGGAGATTCCCCCGGAGCGGGTACTGGACATCGTAGCCCGGATAGAAGAAATGGTGGGCCTGGTAATAGATGAACGAATCTGAGGTGATGCGAGATGGTTTCGGGTATCTCCTTTAGCGGGTTGGCATCCGGATTGGATACCGAGGATATGATGGAGAAGCTGATGCACATAGAACGGGCCCCGATTCGCCAGCTCGAGGCGAGGAAAGAGGTCCGGGAGATGGAGAGGGAACTCTGGGGGCAGGTGAATACGCAGCTGTCTTCGTTCAACTCGGTGCTGGCGGCCCTTCGGCAATCGTCCACCTTCACCGGTCGCCGCGTGGACACCGGCGAAGATGTCCTCGAAGCCTCCGCCACGGATCGAGCCGAACTGGGGAACTACGGGGTTCGCGTGGATCGATTGGCCACCTCGCACAGGATCGCTTCAACCCGCTTCGACTCCCTGGGGGAGTCGATGGAACTGGAGGGTTCCTTCGACATCTTCAACGGGACCGAGAGGATCACCGCCGAGGTGGAGGCATCGGATTCCCTCGCGGACCTGCGGGATAGCATAAACGGACTGGACGCCGGCGTCCGGGCCAGCGTGGTGGACAACCACCTTGTCCTGACCTCCTCGGAGACGGGTTCGGAAGACCGGATCCTCCTCGTGGACGGTAACTCCGGCATCCTCGCCGGAATGGGCATCATAGATACGGATCAATCCGCCGGGGATCTCGGCATCGCCGGCGAGGCAGAGGTGGGTACCCTGTTTCGCGTGGTGGACGTGGAGGTTCCGATATCCGGTACCACCTACCAACTGGCCCTGGAGGATCCCGACGGGAAGGTCGTGGCCGTCAGCGAGGACGGAATCGTTTACCATTCCCTCGCCGAGCCCGTCCCCCCGGATGATATCGTCGACGCGGGTACCTCCGGTGATAGCTTCGAGTTCTTTGGGGCCGTGGATTCCGGGGTTATGGAACTGCATCCCGGCGGTTTCCTCGCGGCGCACAGCGCCCGCGGAGAACTGGAGGAGGGCGTCGATGCACTGTTCAGCGTGGACGGCATAGAAATCGTCTCCTCGAGGAACGAGGGGATCTCCGACGTAATCCCCGGCGTGACCTTGCACCTTGGGGGGCTCGGCGAGGCCGATCTCAGTATAGGTCTCGATTCGGATCGCACCGTCGGCGCCATCGAGCGTTTCGTAGAGGAGTACAACTCCCTGGGAGGGTTCCTATCCGGTCTGGGAGACGACGGGGGGATCCTGCAGGGTGACAGTACCCTCATCCGCCTTCAAAACGCCATCAGGAGGGGCGCCACGGATCCCGTCGCGTCTTCGGAGGCGGGCGGGATCGCGATGTTGAGCCAGATCGGGATCACCGTGGATCGCGATGGTGTCATGTCGCTGGATTCCTCGATCCTATCCGACGCATTGAGGGAGGATCCGTCGGCGGTCGAAAAACTCTTCTCGGCCCGGGAATCCGACGACGGATTCGCCGGCGTTTCCCGGAGATTGGACGAGGGACTTCGTGCCTACCTTCGCTATGGCGACGGCATCTTGGCCAGTCGCGATCGCATGTACGATCGAGTCGTATCCGACATAGATTCCAGGATAGAATCCACCGGGCGAAGGCTGGAGCGTCGCGAGGAGAGCCTAAGGCGCCAGTTCACTCAGCTGGAGCGAATGCTTTCGGATATGCAGAGCCAGGGGCAATGGTTACAGGGGCAGATCGATAACCTGTCGGGCCGGGGAGGATCGGGATAATGAAGGAGAAGAGATCCCTGGTCGCGGCCGAGCAATACCGGACCGTATCCGCAGAGATAGCCGACCACCTCGTGGATGGTG
This sequence comes from Clostridia bacterium, assembly GCA_007136565.1. Taxonomy (GTDB): domain Bacteria; phylum Bacillota; class Sulfobacillia; order SLMV01; family SLMV01; genus CSSED11-154. The sequence continues at coordinate 13,374 of SLGS01000045.1, forward strand.
ACCTGGATGCCGCGCGGGACGCCATAGACCGGAGGGTCCCCCTGGTGGCCCATCTGGAGTCGGCGGCGGAGGACGCCGACGATCCCGATGCCCTCCTGGATATCCTCCGGGAAGTCGCGGAGATGGATCGGATCATCGAGGAGGGACTCAGGGACTTGCGCGACCGGATGGAGGGTCGCCTGGAGACCATCAGGGGATACTCCGACAGGTACGATCTATCCTTCGAGGCCAGGGCATACGACCAAAGGGGTTAATGAAACTGAGGGGTGAATGAAACCGTGAAGGATCGCCGAGCCCGACAAACCTACCAAAAGACCCGGGTTCAAACCGCAAATCCCGCGGGGCTGGTGCTCATGCTTTACCAGGGTGGAGTGGACAACCTGGCCGCCGCGGAACGGGCCCTGGGCGACGACGGAGAGATGTTCCACCGCGCCCTCAAGAGGGCCCAGGACATCATCGTGGAACTGATGATATCCCTGGATACCTCCGGGGACGGAGACTTCGCCGCCAACCTCATGCGTCTTTACGAGTACATGCATCACCGCCTGGTGCGGGCCAACGTCGAAAACGATCTCGAAATAGTCGTCGAGATCCGGGGCATTCTCGAGGAACTCCTGGAGGCCTGGCGCGAGGCGGCGCGGGGATCCCGCGGGGAAGAAGCTGAGGACGCCCCCGTCGACGTCAGGGCCTGAACCGGCCACACCCCGAATCCCCGAGGAGGATCCACCGTGCACGATGACGTAGAGCGGTCCCGCGAACGGCTATACCGGGCGCAGATGGGGCTGGAAGCCGATTTCGCAAGGATCGAAGGAGCCATCGATGAACTGTGGAGCCAGGATCGGTGGCTGGAGGACCTGGTGGCGCAGACGAAGGGGGATATCTCCTGATGCGACGTCTACCCCTGGCGGTCGGTCTTTCGAGGATCCACCATCTCGCCGGGAACCAGCTGGGATTGCTCTCCGAGGGCAGGTGGAGTGAAGCGCTCGAGCTGCTGGACGAGAGGAGGAAGATCATCGACGGCATGGGTTCGCCCACTGCAGCGGCGATGAAGCCCCTCGAGGATCTTTGCACCCGCATCCTGGTCCTGGACGAACGGATCTACGCGGAGCTTGCCGAGGTCAGGGATGGCCTGTTCCACAGGGTGGGTAGCATGAAGAGGGCCCGCGACACGGTCAACGCATATCGTCCCGACGGGCGAAGTGTACCGGATGCCCCGCGTTTCATAGATCTAAGGAAATGAATGTCCTCCTCCAAGGATTTTCCCACCCCGAACGGGAATAATAGTAGCAGCAGCCGATGATGTATGTGCAGACAGAGGACCAGACGCGCAACTCGAAGGAGTGGTCGGGGTGCAAATGGAAATTCACGGAAACAACATCGACGTAACAGCCGCCCTCAGGGATTACATCGAAAAGAAATTAACTAAGATTCAGCGATACTTTGACTTCTCCCTGCGACCCCAGGTCGCCCTCCTCGTACAAAAGGAGAACCAGCGGGTCGAGATTACCATCCCCATAAACAATGGGCGCACCCTTCGCGCCGAGGTGGACTCGGAGAACATGTACTCCTCCATAGACCAGGCGGTGGACAAGATCGATCGCCAGGTCAGGAAGCACAAGACCCGAATCAACCGAAAGGCTCGCCAGCTTCCCGACGAGTTCCTCGACGAATTCACCCGGGAGACCGAGGAGGATGACGGCCCGAGGCTGGTCAGGACGAAGAGTTTCACCATGAAGCCGATGGACGTCGACGAGGCCATCCTGGAGATGGATCTATTGGACCACGATTTCTTCGTCTTCACCAACGCCGAGTCCGACGAGGTAAACGTCGTATACCGGCGCAGGGACGGTAACTACGGCCTGATCGAGCCCAGGACTTGAGCGAGGAGAGCTTCAACGATAACCCATCCCCCGGGGTGGGGAATTGAGGAGTTCGGGGCCAGGCACGCCGCTGGCCCCGTATCTGTGGGAGGGGATCCCATGCTGGACGATAGGGTCGTAGCGGTTATCTTCGAGGGTGGTAACCCCAGGAGCGATATCGAGGTTACCATGTCCCGGGTTCGCAGGGGGGTGGCCCTGGATAATATCGCCAAGGCTATATCCACCCCCGAGATCGACGGGGTAATCCTGGCCACCAATTACGCGGATCTCGGGGCCCGGGCCGCGGAGATGGGGGCCCAGATAGACGCCACGGACGCCGAGGATTTCCACTTCGGTCGCCACCTTCACCGGGTGGTGGACCAGTTCGGGCTGGAGAACGTGATTTACTTCGGGGGAGCTGCCCTGCCCCTGATGCGAGGAGACGACCTCTCCTGGATAGCCCGACGGCTCAAGGAGTACAAGAATGTCGTGGTGGTGAACAACGCCCAGTCCGCCGATCTCACGGCATTTACACCGGCCTCGGTTCTCGACGCGATCGAGCTCCCGGACGCGGACAATTTCCTCGGGTACTTGTTGCGCGAGGCCGGGTTGCGCCGGGTGATGATCGAGAACTCGGCCAGGATCAACCTGGACATCGATACCCCTTCCGATCTCGCCGTACTCGACCGCTGTCGCGGGGTGGGTCCGGAGACTCGAAGGGCCCTCGACGAAATGGATCTTCCCGGCGGTTCGCTGGACGCGTTGCTGGAAGTGTTCTCTCGCCGCGACCACCCCTATCCGGAAGTGGCGCTCATCGGGAGGGTGGGACCGGCCATGATGTCGGTGATAAACGCCAATCTGCCGATACGGCTTCGCGTTTTTTCCGAGGAGAGGGGCATGAAGGCTCTCCGCCGCGAGGAACTCGGGGAAGCGGTGTCGCTGGTGGCCTACCTGCTAGAGGAAGTCGGGGCGGTGCGATTCTTCGAGTACCTGGGGAGCATCGCCGATTTGGCCATCATCGACACCAGGGTGCTGTTCGCACACATGAAGCTCTTCCCGTCGGCCCCCGACAGGTTCTACTCGGATCTCGGCGTCGTGGAAAAGATCGGGGACCCATTCATAAGGGAATTCACCCGCGCCGCCGCCGGGGCACCGATTCCCGTGGTCCTGGGTGGGCATTCGATGGTTTACGGTGGGCTTTGGGCCCTCCTGGACGAAAACGGGCTGCTGGGGACTCCGATACCCGAGATTCCGACGGGTTCATGATGCGATCCCGGCAGGAATAAGACAAGATGGGGCGAAATGGGCCGATGGTGGGGAAATATGACGACTGAGTCGGGGGGAAACGGGCGCATGGATGTTGCGATTTCCGGTGGAGGTCAACGCCGGGGAGTCCTCGAGGGCGAGATCCGAGGGATGGATGGCATCCTGGCGGCCAACCTCGAAGTCGACGAGTCCGGGGGCATAAGGAAAGTTAACATAGTCGCCCGGGAAGGGACGCGTTCCCGCGGGCAAATAGTGCAGGACACCGTATCCCTGGTATTCGTTCGATCGGGCATCCGCATTCCCGCCTCGGCGGTGGACGTCATAGAATGCTCCGACCGCGGCCTCCTGGGTGGGCCGGGCAGGCCGAGGCTATCGGCCATAGACACCGAACGAAGCGGCAACTCCGCCGTGGTCTGCATCACCTTGTCCCTCGGCGACTCCATCGCCCGGGGACGGATCACAACGGGATCGGGTGGGGCCGGGCGCGGAGTACTCGTGCCCGGGGTCGAGGCTACTTTGCGCGCGGCGGAGGAATTGATTTCCCACAGGTTGAAGTTTAGAATCGTCGATGTTCGATCCTTCGACATCGCGGGGGACGAGATCGTTCTCGTCGGGGTTTCCCCGGTTCCCGCGATAGGCGATGGATTTCTCATCGGGACCGCCCGGGTCGCGGGCGATTCCATCGAGGCGGCGTCGCGGGCGACTTTGGACGCCATTAACAGGACCTTCACTTTTTGACGGACAGATGTCGGAATCCGGGTGCCAGAGCGAAGCCCCCACTTGCTGTTAGCGGAGGCAAGATGAGGAAACGCGGGGGGTTGAGACTAGATGTCTCGCATCGTAAAGGTACTTATGACTCTTACCATGCTGCTTATGGTCGGCGGCGCGAACTTCAAGATCGGCTGACCCCTTTGGGGTTACCGCATAGAAGATAACGCGGCATTCGGATTCCGATACTTATCGAGGCGACGGTGGGAGGAGCTTTCCATGGCATCGGATTCTACGCCGGAGTCCCGGGAAAGAAGTATCCCGGTGAGGCCCTTCGGGGCCACCGTTTACGCCCTCTTGGTCGTGGCCGGGGCCGGGGCGATGGCTTGGTACCTCCGCGCATCGGCGACGGGATTCCATTGGTCCGATCTGCTCTTTTTCTTGGTCATGATAGCCGTCACCGAAGCCCTGCCCATCGACATGCCGGGAGTTCGGGGCACCGTTTCCGTTAGTTTCGCCATGTGTTATTCCGCCGCCGTGTTGTTCGGCCCGTTGTTCGGTGGGTTACTGACCGCGGTGGGATCCATCGGGCGTCGCGAGCTGAGCGGGCGCGTCCCCTTCATCGAAGTGATGTTCAACCGAGCGCAGCTTTTCATAGCCGCCGCGACCGGGGGACTGGTCTTCTCCATCCTCTGGAACGGCAATGCGAGCCCCGGTAGCATGCAGTTCGTATTGAGCGTCCTCGGGGGTGGTGTTGCCTATTTCGTCGCCAACATGCTGGCGTTTTCGGGTTACTTGGCGCTTAGTACCGAAACACCCATCCTGGAGATCCTCGGGGGCGTCCGCTGGGCGATCCCCAGCTACATGGGACTTTTGCCCATCGCCTACCTGAACGTGGCCGTTTACGACACCGTCGGAATGCTCGGGGTAATAGTCTTTCTCCTCCCCCTCATGGTCGGGCGCTACGCCTTCAAGATGTATCGCGAACTGCGCGAGGTCTTCATAAGCACCATCAGCGCCCTGGCGGCAGCACTGGAGGCCCGCGACCCTCACACTTCCGGTCACGCCGAGAGGGTGTCCAGGCACGCCGTGAGGGTGGGGCAGGAGATGGGGCTCGACAGGGAGCGCGTGGATCTCCTCGAGTACGTGGCCATCCTCCACGACATAGGTAAGATAGGTATCCCCGATCACATCCTGCAAAAGCCCGGAGCCTTCACGGAGTCCGAGTGGGCCCTGATGAAACGACATAGTTGCATCGGCGCCGGTATCCTACAGAGGATCAAACAGCTCGAAACCGGATCCGAGTGGGTAAGACACCACCACGAGCGTTACGACGGCCGAGGTTATCCCGACGGATTGAGTGGGGAGGGAATAGCCCTGGAGGCCCGCATCCTGGCCGCGGTGGACTCCCTGGACGCTATGATGTCGGAACGGCCCTACAAGAAGGCCATGACCGTGGGGCAAGCGCGTCGGGAGATCATCCGGTGCTCGGGTACGCAATTCGATCCCCGCGTGGTGGAGGCCTTGCTGAGGATCATCGATGAAGAAGGAATCGAAGATGGATACCCCGACGGGGAAGTCGCGGAAGCGGACGAGGGGGTTCGCGCCGCCGCCTCCGGGGAGACCAACGGGGGTGCAGCTTCTCCATGATGTTTTACGCCATACCCATCGGCCTCCTGGTGGGATGGATCCGTGGTGGATCCATGGATGCCCTGACTTCCTATCAATTCCGCCGGTCGGAACTAGTGCTCTTCGCCTTCGCCATCCAGGGGTTACTCTCCGGGCTGGCGGGCCGGGGTGTCCTGATCCCCGATCCGTACGCCTTCGGGATACTCCTCCTTTCCTACGTGCTGTTGTCCGGTGCGCTGTTGATCAACTTGGGTTCTCCCGGTGTACCCCTGGTCACCTCGGGTACCCTGGCCAACTGGTTGGTCATCACCCTCAACGGTGGTATGCCCGTGGACGTGGACCGGTTGAGGTCCCTGGGGTATGAGGCATCGGCCCGGTTACTGGAATCCGGTGGCAGTCCCACCCACGTCGCCCTGGATGAGACCACCCGGTTCCCCTTGTTAGGTGACGTGATCCTTGGACCGACGTGGCTGCCGGTGACGTCGCTGATGAGCCCCGGGGACCTCCTGATGATGGGGGGCATAGCCTGGATAATCGCGGCCGGCATGGCCGCGGGACGCGGGGGCTAGTATCCCCCCGTGGGCGGGTGTAGAATACTTTAAGCGATGCCAAAATGGAGGGGTAACCATGAAATCCTTGAGTGGTAGGTTCATAATCGGCCTGGCGGTGTTGGCGGCCGGTGTCCTCATATTGTTGGATAACCTGGAGTTGGTCCATGATGTCGGGCAATACTGGATCTACTGGCCCGTGGTGCCCATAGCCCTGGGTGCCCTCTGGCTGGTCCAGGCCCTCGAGGGCGGTCGGGGAGGATCCTCCTGGGGGGGATTGATCACCGGTGGGGTCGTGCTCTTTTTGGGAGTGGTGTATCTCGGGAGGAATCTCGACCTTTTCTACTTCGAGACCCGCTACATCTGGCGCATGTTTTGGCCGGTGGTCCTGATCCTCATCGGCGTATCCATGCTCCGGGGTCGTTCCGCGGGCCCGGGGGGACGCACGGCGATAATGGGTGGCATCGAGATGGGTGGTCCCGAGCCGTGGAACCTCGAGGGCGGTAGTTACGTAGCCCTGATGGGAAGCATCGAGATGGACCTCAGGGCGGCGGTAATCCCGCTGGGAGAAACGGTCTTGGACCTGACGGCCGTGATGGGTTCGGTGGAGGTGCGCATACCCCGGGACGTGACGGTGGTGTACGACGGTTCCGCGGTATTGGGAGGAATTTCCTTCCTGGGACAGGAAGACGGAGGAGTCGTGGCATCCAGGCGGACCCAGCGCCCGGGGGGCGACGGCGATAGGATCCTGAAGATACAGGCGCGCAGCGTGATGGGAAGCGTGGAGATCGAGGAGGTTTGATGGACCATATGACGACCGAAGGATGCCAGACGCACGCCGACGCCAGGCCATCTTGGGACCAGTATTTCCTCAACATCGCGGACGTGGTGGCGACCCGGTCCACCTGCCCCCGCAGGGCGGTGGGCGCCGTGTTGGTTCGGCAGAGGCAAATCCTCAGCACCGGCTACAATGGTGCGCCCAGGGGACTGGTCCACTGCACCGATGCCGGTTGCCTCATGCGGGATGGACATTGCGTCAGGACCAGCCACGCGGAGATGAACGCCATCGCGCAGGCCGCCTACCACGGCGTGGCGGTGAGCGATTCGACGCTCTATTGCACGGATAAGCCCTGCCTCATCTGTACCAAGCTCCTGATAAACGCGGGCATTCGTCGCATAGTCTATCGCAGGGAGTACGAGGATTCGGTTTCCGACGGTATGCTCGCCGAGGCGGGAATAGCCGTGGAGCAGATAGATCCCCGCTAGATCGCGGGGGATCCCCGGACCGCGTACGGCCACCCCCGGCGGACGATAACACATCGGGTGGACTTGGTCCGCGGGACTGCCGGTGTTAGACTTGCCCTCGAGGAGGAGTTAACTTGTCCATCGAGCGGAACTCGGGTTTGCCCGGATACGTAGACACCTTTCTTTTCGATCTCGACGGTACCCTCGTGGATTCCGCCGAGAGGATCAGGAAGACGCTTCGGGCCACCCTGTCCCATTGCCTCGGAGTCGATCCCACCCCCGAGGAGATCATCGCGCACACGGGAGTGCCCCTGTGGGACATCATGAGGCAGTACGATCCCGACCGCATCTCCGAACTGGTGGAGTATTATCGCGAGTACTACGCCGCCATCGGTCCAACGCATGCCTTCGAGGGGATAGTGGAGATCCTTCACCTCCTGAGGTCGAGGAATTGTCCCCTGGCGGTGGTCACCACCAAGGGCAGGGAGTCGGCGGAGGATCACCTCAAGGAGGCGGGCCTCGAGGAGTATTTTCCCGTCGTCGTCACCTTCAACGAGGTCTCCCAACCCAAGCCGGCCAAGGAACCGGTGGAGCTGGCCATCGAAATGCTCGGGTCAGCCCCCGATCGATCCATCATGATAGGAGATTCCGCCGCCGACATTCAGGCGGGCAGCGGGGCCGGCACCCTCACAGGCTGGGCCCGGTGGGGAACCGACCAGGAACCGGATTTCGACGGGATCGAGCCCGACTATGTTTGGGAGCATCCCGGGGCCCTGCGCCGGGATATCCCGGACACGTGACGCGAGGGGGACCCCATGGACGAAGAATCCCGCATACTCTGTTGTTCCGATATCCACGGGCATCCCCGGGCCCTCGAACGCGTTCTGGCGGGAGCCGGATGGCGCCCTGGAGTGGACCCCCTGGTCCTCCTGGGGGACTACGTCGATAGGGGACCCTCGCCCCGGGAAACGGTCGCTCGCCTGCGCACCCTGCTTCGATGCCCGGGCGTCGTCGCCCTGAGGGGCAACCACGAGGAGATGCTCTCGCAGTACCTTCGCGGCGAGATTTCCGCCGCCCGATACCTCGCCAACGGGGGCGAGACCACCCTGGAGGATTATTCGGGGGATGGCGATGCCCTGGCGAGGGATGCGGACTTCCTATCGGACCTACCGATCCACCACGAGACCGCGGATTACATCTTCGTACACGGCGGACTGGTCCCCGGGGTGCCCCTGGAGAGTCAGCGTGAACGGGACATGCTTTGGATCCGCGGCGATTTCATACGCGACTACCGGGGCAAGTTGGTCGTTTTCGGCCACACGCCCACTACGTCCATCCGGGGCGATTGGGAGATATACTTTGGCGAGGATAAGATAGGAATCGATACAGGGGTCGCCTACGGGGGATACCTTTCCCTCCTGGAACTTCCCTCGGGGAGAGTCCACCGGGCCCGGGGCGACAACGTTGAATCCGGGGGGAAATATGAAGATCGATGCTGAGCGAGGATCCCGCGTCGTGTTGATTCGCCACGGTCGTACCGCGTGGAACGACCAGGGAAGACTGATGGGTCGAGCGGATATTCCCCTGGACGAAGTCGGACACGCCCAGGCCCGAGAACTCGTGGAAATCGTGCGCGCCATGGATCCCGCGCGCCTGGTATCCAGCCCCCTGATCCGGGCCCGCTCCACGGCGGAACCCCTGGCCCGGGCCACGGGCCTACCCATCGAAGAGGATGATCGCTGGATCGAGGTCGATGTCGGGGAACTGGAGGGGCTGACCTGGGCGGCCGTGGAGCAGCTCTACCCGGAGTTCGGGGCCCGTTTGCGGCACGAGCCCGGGGATACCGCGCGTCCCGGCGGGGAGAGCGATGCCCAGCTGCAGGAGAGGTCAGTGGCGGCCCTGGAGGACTGCATGCGCTCCAATCCCGGGGAATGCGTCGTGGTAGTGAGTCACGGGGGTACCATCCGGGCCACCCTGGCCTGGGTGCTCGGCGTGCCCCTGGGGGAGAAATGGCGCCTGATGGTCGATAACGCGTCGCTGAGCTCGGTGGAGATGACCTCGCGGGGCCTGGTGATTCGTTTCGCCAATGTTCCCGCCGGCTTCGTCGACGATCGCTGAGTTTCGGCGGCGGGGAGTGCGATCTTCGATTGCGGCATCGACGTCCGTGGGTGTATAATCTCGGCTATCGAATACTAACAGGCGATGAGGGGAAGATCCCGGTCCAAGGCGGCCCAGAGAGATCGCGGTCGGTGCGAGCGATCCCGCCACGACCGAGGCGTACATCCCCGAGCCCCACCGCCGAACCTCCCGGGGTCTAGGCGGCGGCGGAACCCCCCGTTACGGGGTCGAGGTGGTCCCCCGCCGGGGGACAAGCAGGGTGGTACCGCGGTCAATCCGTCCCTGGATTGGGGCGGTTATTTTTTTGGAAGAAGAGGTGGTCGGATCAGTGGACAAAGCGAGCATTGATCGAGAAGCGCGCCGCCAGATGGAAATCCTGGTTTCGAATACCGAAGAGGTCGTCAGCGAGGAGGAATTCCTCGACAAGATACGCAGGTCCCTCGAGGAGGAACGCCCCCTGCGGGTGAAACTCGGGTTGGATCCGTCGGCCCCGGACATACACCTGGGCCACGCCGTGGTGCTTCGCAAGCTCCGGCAATTCCAGGACCTCGGCCACACCGTCATCTGCCTGATAGGCGATTTCACGGGCAGGGTGGGGGATCCCTCGGGCGTATCCGAGACCCGTCGGCAGTTGACGGAGGAAGAAGTGCAGGAGAACGCTAGGACCTATCGGGAGCAGATCTTCAAGATCCTGGATCCCGATAAGACGGTCATGGACTTCAATTCGCGCTGGCTCGGCACCATGGATTTCGGTGATGTCATTGACCTCGCGTCCCACATCACCGTGGCGCGCATGCTCGAAAGGAATGACTTCGCTCAAAGGCACGCCACCGATCGGGCGATATTCGTCCACGAGTTCTTCTACCCGCTGATGCAGGGTTACGATTCCGTGGCCCTGGAGGCGGACGTCGAGCTCGGAGGCACCGACCAGAAGTTCAATCTCATTATGGCGAGGACGATACAGCGCGCCTACGACGTCGAGCCCGAGATCGCCATGCTGATGCCCATCATCGAGGGTACCGATGGCGTTCGCAAGATGTCCAAGAGCCTCGATAACTACGTCGGGGTAACCGAGGCTCCCGAGGAGATGTTCGGGAAAATCATGTCCCTCCCCGACGAATTGATTTGCCGTTACTTCCGCCTCCTCACGGACAGGGCGGCCGATGACATAGATCGGCTCGAGGCCCAGCTCAAAGACGGCGACATCAATCCCCGGGACGCCAAAGAAGACCTCGGGATCACCCTAGTGTCCGACTACTGGGATGAGGAGAGCGCCCGCCGGGCGGCGGAGGCCTTCCGGAGTGTCTTCTCTGGCGGCGGACTCCCCGAGGATATGCCGGTGCTGGAATGCTCCGCCCTCGTGGACGAGGAAGGAAGCGCGTGGATCGTCGCCATGGTGGCCGAGGCGGGTTTCGCCTCCAGTAATAGCGAGGCTCGTAGGCTCGTCACCCAGGGCGCCGTATCCATCGATGGCGAGAAGATCGAGGATCCCAAGGCCCGGGTCATCCCGAGTCCGGGAGCGGTCCTGAGGGTCGGCCGCAGGCGTTTTTGTCGCCTGGGATAGGCAGCAAAGTGGTATGGAATAGAC
>SLGS01000125.1 GCA_007136565.1 Clostridia bacterium
GCAGCCTGGTCGCCTCCCATCCAGAGGCCGCAATCTCCCCCCGTCCTTCACGAACGTAAGATTCCCACACCACCCAGCAAACCACTTGGTCGCCACGGGAACAAAACCCGCTACACCTCGATTTCGAGTACTCCAAACCCTGCATACTCTAGCTACTATACGCTCCTCCCCCACTGCACCTTCGGTATTCACCTGGCGCATCAAACCAAACTCTTCGACGAATCCAGCAGGTATGTTCGGCATGATATCGAATCAAGGGCATACAAAGATGCTGGCAGGAGGTATTCGTAGTTGCTTATCTCTGAGGCGATCAAGGCAAAGACGGCAATTCCTTCCAGAGGAGGGGAAGGCGTGCTGGATAGCGCCGACAGGGGACTCAACACTAAGGGGGAGAGATCTTGCGACGTACTAAGTGGATTTGGCTAGCACTCTTCTTGTCACTGTCGATAGCGATTTTCGCTTTGGGATGTGGTGCTGCCGAGGAACCTCCGGCAGAACCGGAGGACCCGGAAGAGGAGCCGGAGGAAGAGCCCGCCGAAGAAGAGCCAGAGGAGCCCACTCGCCCGCAAATCGTCTACGTCGGAGTAAGTTCGGAACCACATCGCCTCGATCCGCGCTTCGGCGCCGGAACGGTGGCGGCCCGCAATATCCACACGCTGGTCCACGATCCATTGATCTCCTGGGATGATGAAACCCTCGAAATCGAGTACGTTCTCGCCGAGGAGATCAATATCCCAGACCCCCAGACCTACGAGGTTAAACTGCGCGAAGGCGTACTCTTTCACAACGGTGAAGAATTGACCACCGCCGACGTGGAGTATACCTACAATACCCTGCGCGATCCCGATGCCGCAGCGAGTAACTTCTCTCACTACGAACCCATTCGAGAAATTGAGGTTCACGACGATTACAATCTCACATTCCACCTGGATGCACCGAACATGCCGTTCCTCTACCGTTTGCGGGCCGACATCGTCTCGAAGTCATATTCCGAAGAACACGCGACGGACGATAGTCCTTACGGCGATGAATACACAAATATGAACCCGCTGGGCACTGGTCCTTTCAAGTTCGTCGAATGGCGCACCGGCGAAGAAATCGTCCTGGAGGCCTTCGAGGACTACTGGCAGGGACGTCCAAAGTTGGACCAGGTCATCTTCCGGCCGATCCCGGACGCGACCACGCGTACCGTAGAGCTGCAAACGGGAGAGCTCCATCTCAACGAGGAAATCGATCCGGTGCAGGTAGAGATTACCGAGGCGGACGAGAACGTGGTCGTATCGCGTAGGAGTCAGATGGGCTTTCAGTCTTTGGGCATCCACGTAAACCTGGGCGAACCGACGGACGACGTCCGCGTTCGCCAGGCCATCGCTCATATGATGCCGCGCGAAGACATCATAGACTACGTCATGCACGGATTGGGTGTGCCGGCGTACGGCCCCATACCTCCTGGCCACTGGGCGCACGAGCCCAATGTCCCGCGTTATGAATACGATCCCGATCGGGCGAGGGAACTCTTGGAAGATGCCGGATATGGCGACGGCTTCTCCGCGGAGCTTTACGTGATCGAAGACAGCGTTCGCGTACAGCTTTGCGAGATTATCCAAGAAGAGCTTTCAACCGTCGGCATCGATGTCAGCATTAACGTCTTGGAAGGTGGCGCTTTCTGGGATCAGATGCGCACTGGCGAATCCCAGATGTTCCAAACCGGCTGGAATGCTGTAACGGATCCCGACGACTTCATGTGGCGGCAGTTCCACAGTAGTTCTGTCCCACCACACGGGGCAAACCGGCAGTTCTATCAGAATCCCGAGTTCGATGCCGTCATAGAGGAGGCACTGGAGGAAACCGATCAAGAACGTCGGAAGGAGCTATACAGCCAGGCCCAGCAAATGGTTGTAGAAGATGCGTCGTACGTGTTCATATACCATCACGAACGAGCGCTCGGAGTATCGCCCGACCTCAGGGATTTCGAATACTCCATCTACTTCTGCTTCCGCGATCTGATGAACGCATACCTCGCCGACTAATGAACGGACCCGAAGGCCCCAACGGATTCGAGGGGGCTAGCCCCCTCGAATCCGTTCAGTCCCGGAGGTGCATATCTTGCTCAACTACACTGTGAAGCGCCTTCTGCAACTGGTTCCGGTCTTACTACTAATTTCCGTCTTGGTATTTGCGCTGGTATACGCAATACCTGGCGATCCCGCTCGCATGTTGGCCCCCCCGGATGCATCCGACGAGGAAATCGATAGAATAGCGGAGCGATTGGGTCTTCATCGCCCTCTGCCGGTTCAATATGGAGACTGGTTCCTGGGAGTGCTACAAGGCGATTGGGGCAACTCGATTTCCTGGGGTCGGCCGGTGCTCCCCGATCTCCTTCGCCGTCTGCCGGCGACCTTACAGCTGGCGGGGCTAAGCGTTCTGTTCTCCGTCGGCGTGGCCATACCGGTTGGCGTACTCTCGGCCACAAAGCAGAATTCCCTAATCGATAGCGTGTCGCGCGTCGGCAGCCTCTTGGGATTATCTATGCCCAACTTCTGGGTAGGGATGATGTTGATTCTCCTTTTCGCCCTGCAACTGCGATGGCTGCCGGCATCGGGGCGCCGCGGATTCGAGTACTTGATACTCCCCGCCATCACCCTCGGAACCAGCGGGATGGCGACGATAATGCGCGTCACCCGCTCCACCATGCTCGAGGTCATTCGCCAAGACTACGTTCGTACAGCCAGATCAAAGGGGCTCTCCGAGAGAGTGGTAATTTACAAGCATACGCTCCGGAACGCCCTGATATCGGTCATCACTGTCATCGGGCTACAAATGGGATTCCGCCTCGGCGGCACCGTCGTGATCGAGCGAGTCTTTGCCTATCCCGGGCTGGGACAGCTTGCATACCAGGGAATGATGCACCGGGATACTCCGATGATCATGGGTAATCTGATGCTATTTGCGACGATGTTCTGCCTGATCAACTTGCTGGTCGACTTAATATACGCCTTCGTTGACCCGCGGATCCGATACGGATGAGGGGCGTGATGACCAATGGCTGAAAGACTATCGCGATCGGATATTCAAGTACTTGAAACCGAATCGGTCTCCTTATGGCGGAAGTCCTTCCGTCGCCTCATGAAGAATCGCACAGCGGTCGTCGGAGCCGCACTGCTAGTAGGTATAATGCTCCTATCCATATTTGCTCCGGTAGTTGCGACTCACAATCCGACGGAACAAAGCCTGCGAAACCAACTGCGCCCCCCGAGCTCTGAACACTACTTCGGCACCGATGACCTGGGACGGGACATCTTCTCGAGGGTCATCTATGGCAGCCGGATTTCTCTGCTGGTCGGGGTGGGCGTGATGACGCTGAGGGGGATTATCGGCATCACTGTGGGTATGGTTGCAGGCTTCGTGGGAGGACGAACCGATCACATCCTAATGCGGATTTCCGACGCCGTTATCTCCTTTCCAGGCATCCTATTGGCGCTCGCGATCATGGCGATATGGGGCGCGGGCCTGGTTAACGTGATAATCGCCCTAAGCGTCGTGGGGTGGCCCCAGTTTACTCGATTGGTTCGCGCCGAAGTGCTGTCGATCCGAGAACGCGAATACGTAGAAGCGGCGAGGGGGTTAGGGTTGAGTGATGTTGGAATCATGATACGTCACGTCTTCCCCAACATCCTGCCCCTCATAATCGTCTACGCGTCATTGACCATCTCCGCCCCCATAGTATCCGAGGCGGCACTAAGCTTTCTCGGGTTGGGCATCCAGCCGCCCGATGTCAGTTGGGGCCGCATGTTGTCCGGCGCACAGCGCTACATGCGCGTAGCCTGGTGGATGGCGACCATACCGGGGCTGGCAATAACCCTAACGGTATTGAGCTTTAACCTGCTGGGAGATGGATTGAGGGACGCACTGGATCCCAGGATGAACTAGTTCGTGGCGCAATCTCGGATCAAAATATAAGTCGTCGATGTCGTTCAGCGCGGAAGGGGTCGCATGATTTGAGCAATAATTCTGCGAATGTAGAGAAAGAGGTCCTTCGCATCGCTCTCCCATCGGTTGAAATCCCGCCACCGGAGAGCTCATCCGATCAAGCGGACAAGCAAACCATCGCTGGCCTGATATTTGAGCCAGTGGTCGAGCTACGCGACTGTCACCCTGTGCCCGCACTCGCCGAATCTTGGACCATAACCGAGGATGGCCGTCGATGGACAATGGATCTGGCTAAGGACCGTCACTTCCACGATGGAGGCTTGTGCACGGCACAAGATGTGAAAGCAGCCTGTGAAAGACTATTGGGAGCCGAAGGCCCATTCGAGATGGAAGGACCATATGTTCCCTATCTTTCACAATTGGATGTGCAGATTGAATCTGCACACCGAATTTCATTCGAGTCGGACCGTCCTATGGGATATCTTCCCGAGATCCTATCCGGAGTGATGGTAGGTGAAACTGCGACCGGCTCGGTGGCCAATGGCACCGGCCCCTACCGTGTTGCAGACTACATCGATGGGCAGGAACTGACCCTAGTCCAAACCGATCGAACTAAGGGGCGCTATCCTAGAATCCAGATAGTTGCCATCCAAGCGGCCGAGGAGCGTCTTCGCGCCCTGAGGAGTGGGGCCGTGCACGTCGCTTCGGCGCTGGAGAGCCTGGGTAGATCCGTGGATCCCCAAGGCATAAGTATACATGAGACGGTGAACACCCTATCCGTTACCGGCTTCTGCAATGGATTCCATCGACCCTTTGCCGATCCCCTTGCCCGCCTCGGGATCAACTTGGCCGTCGATGTTAACTCCATCATTCGAGAAATCTGGAGTGGGATGGCGATCCCCGCGACGACCGTAGTTAGCCCCAATCACCTGGGGTATCCAGCCCACCTCACCCCCCACCCTTACGATCCGGAAGCGGCTCGTCGCCTGTTCGATAAGGTCGATATGCCGAGTGTACTGCAGATTCGAACACCACACACCGTTCCGGATCGAGCCTTAGAGGTCGCGAACATGATAGCGCAGTATCTCTCGAATATCGGGATCGATGCGAATATCGACGACCAGGAGAATCGCCCCCTCTACGCTCGAGAGGTCGGGGCCAAGGAGATCGGGCACCTGGGCATCTTCGATTCCAGTCCCCGGAGCACCTATCGAGTCATGTGGGAGAAGATATCTTCGAAAGCTCGAGGGTTGTGGTGGCAGGGCGTAACGGATGACCGGGCGGATGAACTGATAGATGATGCGGCTTTGGCCTTCGAATCGCGAGATCGAGACCTCGCATATGCGAAAGCCCTGTGCTGGCTGCACGAAAACCCACACTGGTTGTACCTATACCACCCGATAAAGCTTTGGGGCCGCGATCCCAGTGTCCAGGGGATCACCATGGATGCAGGTGGGATGTTCCGTATTCTGGATTAGCGCAGTTTTCCAGTCAGCCGTCCTCGCCCTTGTTCGCCCGGCCGGGGACGGCAACTCCCATTCGCCCTAAAGTCACTTTCCATCGAGAATACGGCCCCGTAGCTGCCAATCGTAACTCCCCCCGGATCGATGCGACAACCCATTAGCCCTGGTGGGTTTGCCGGGGTGGTTCAAGGCGGCGCACTCAATTGCGAGAGGGGCAGTATCCACTCAAATGGTCTTGACCATGCGCCACTCCTGTAAGCGCAATCGATGCACGGATCTTGACGAGCACGTGCAAATGCCTGCGTGTGGCCAAAGTCAGGACCCGAGGAACATCTATCTCCCGCGCGGCAAATCCCCACGAATCCGGGTACTTCGGACGAAGCCAGTCGTCGGAAACTTCCCTATTCCTCGTCGATAGGTGGAGCCAGTCCCCGGACCCGATCCAGGCCAACGGTGAACAAGAGTCCGGTATTGGGCTCTGAAAGGTCTCCGACCTCCTCCTCGATAATGTCTATAGCACGATCGAGAATCTCTTCCTCTCGGATCACGGTGAAGATCACGTTGTTATGCATGCTCTCTTCCACCGTCCCCGCGAGATCGGCAAAGCGCGCAAAGATCGAGTGTCTATGCGCGATTACGTGTCCCATACCTTTACCGTCCAGGACCGTTGCCCCGGTTATGTTGTTCTCGTAGAAACGATCGAGTATGGACTCGACGTTTTCCGGGCTTTCTATGACTGCAACCAGCAAGTGCATCACATACCCCCCATCGTTAGAACATCCCATCAACCGTCGGTCACTATCGCCCCCGCCATTCGAAGGGCGCGAACTATGAGGGTGGGCGCGATCAATTGTGAAATGATGACGGAACCAAGGACCAACGATACGAGTAAGCCCTCCTGGACCGGTAGCTGCTGCTCCGCGAGGATGGATAGCCCGACGGCAACTCCCGCCTGCGGCGTTAGGGCCATGCCCATGAGCCTGCGGTGTTTCGGATTTATCAGCCCGCAGCGATCGGGCAGCAGGCGACATCCCAGGTCTGCTATGCGCGCACCCGCCATCTTTCCGGCGAAGCGGGCCAGAACGTATACCACGCCCAGGCGCCCGACCATGGGCAATACGTCCAACTGAAGTCGAGTTCCCGCCAGGGTGAGAAAGACCACCAGGATCGGTGTGTCAATGGTGCGCAAACTCCCGACAAATCGCTCGAAGTTGGGGCTCAGGTTGACCACCATAACTCCGGTGATTAGCGTGACCAGCAAATAGGAAATGCCCAGATGCCGGGGTATCCCGACGGATAGCAGGAGTATGGCGGTGATCATGACCTGCCGCTGGGGCGCGATGCTTATCCGATCGATGACGAGAATACCGCAAGCTCCGAGGATGATCCCCAGCCCTATCGCGGGCGCGATCTGACCGAAGACGTTGCCCAAGGCCCCGAGGCCCGTTCCGTTACCGAAGTAGTAGAAGTTGAGTACCGTGGAGACGATGGTGAACGCCGTAATGCACCACAGGCTGTCCAATACAACCATGGACATGATCTCGCGCGGAAAGGGCCCCCGGGTCCGGTATTCTCGGATTACCCCGAGGATCGTCGCCGGCGCGGGAGCCAGCGCCAAGACACCCAGCATGATCGCCATGGGGATGTCGCCCGAGAAGAGATATATGGAAAGAAAGACCAGTAAGAGGGTCATCATACTTTGGCCGGCGAAGAGAAGACCGAAGTTCTCCCACTTGGCCAGTAGGGATCGCCAACGAAGTTCACTACCTATGGATAGCCCGATCAATCCCAAGGCGAAGGCATTGATGGGCTCCAACGCTAACATCTCTTCGCTTCCCACTATTCCCGCCGCCGACGGCCCGAGGACGACCCCCATCAAGACATAGCCCGTGACCACGGGAAGTCGCACCCTGTCGGCCAACTTGCCGGCAAAGAACGCGCTCGCTAACACTACTCCCAAGACGAGAATTATGTCCAAGCCCTCGTGCCTCCAAGGAAGCGCATATCAAATCACCCTCGGATATAATTGTAGCATAGGTTCCGGGTCCGCGACGGTACCGCGCAACACGCGTCCCCCGCATCGATCAGTGATTGATCTCGTGATACGGACCCCCACCGGTCGATTCCCCGGGTCGGAGCCTTGTATCTTGGAAGGAACCCGGGATTTACGGGGGAATCCCTAAGAAGACCGATTACATTGCCGCACGACAGCGAGAAAATCACGGGTGGTATCCCCGGAGTGCATTTTGAGATCGCGGATCCGGTGCACCAGGTTGCGGCAAGTACAAGTAGA
>SLGS01000197.1 GCA_007136565.1 Clostridia bacterium
AGTTTCATTGCCTTTACACCCCTTCTTTACGTATATCTACCCCGGATATCCACATCTAACGCAGACCGCCGCCGCCCGTCAACCCCGGGCGAGGGCTCCTTCGACGCGAATACCGGTCTATTCCTCTTCACCCTCCGGCTCGGAGACCTCTTCGCCGGCTTCGGCTTCGGCTTCTTCCTGCGCCAAACGGGCCTTCTCTTCCGCCTCTTTGCGTCGACGCTCCCGATTCTCTTCCAGTTCTGCCATGACTCCTTCGAAAGCCGGATCGGTGAGATTCGCCAGCAGACGGCGCGTCTTCTGGATCCGCAGGTCGGAGCGCAGACGGCCACCGAATTCGGAAGTCAGGGCCATTTGCCTCAACATTCCGGCATCGATACCCATGGAGGCAGCTCGATTCTCCAACTCACGCTCGAAGTCCTCTTCGGTGACCTCAACCTCTTCCGCCTCGGCGACGGCATCGAGCACCAGGCTCTCCTTGAGATCGGGACCGGCCTGCTCGAGCAGGGCTTCTCGCGCCTCATCCTCGCTCGAGAATCCCCGTGCGGCGAGATAGTGTTCCATCTCCATTCCGCGGCTTTGGGCTTCGCGACTCATTTCTTCGAGGCGTCGCTCCACCAGGTCCTGCTTCATGGGCTCGGGGATGTCTATATCCACATCTTCGACCACGGCATCTATAACCTTTTGCTCGAAGGCCTGAAGGGCGGCGGATACTCTAGCGTCCTTTAGGTATTCCTCCACCTCTTCGCGCAATTCATCGAGGGATTCGGCGTCGGACATCTCCTTGGCGAACTCGTCGTCCAAGTCCGGGAGAACCTTGCGCTTGAGTTCCTTGATCTCGACCTCGAAACGAACTTCCTCGCCCGCCAGTTCATCGCTGGGCGCGTCGGCCGGTATCTCCACGGTCACCTCGCGGGTCTCTCCGGCTTTTGCCCCGAGGATCCCCTCTTCAAACCCGGGCAAATACTGCCCGGAGCCTATGTCCAACATTTCTTCCTCGGCGGCGAGTTCCTCCCGCGCTTCCTCGCCCAGGTAGCCCTGGAACCCGACTACGGCCAACATGCCGGGACCCACTTCGGCATCCTCGTCCTCGACTACCTCGGCCGTGGCGCGTCGTTCCCGCAAATCTCCGAGGGCTTCTTCCACATCCTCGGAGCCGATTTCCGGCACGTCCAGCTCGAATCCCAGGTCCTTGTACTCCCCGAGTTCTACCTCCGGCAAGACCTCAACGGTAGCCGTGAATACGAGCGCCTCTCCGGGCTCGGCCTCCTCCAAATCGACCTCGGGGGGAGCTACCGGGTGTAGTTCCAATTCCTCGATGGCCTCACCGTAAGACTCGGGCACCATCTTCTCGAGGGCTTCTTCCCATATCGGTTCGACGCCGAAGCGATTCTCGAATATTCCCCTGGGCACGCGTCCCTTGCGGAACCCGGGTATTGCGAGATCTTTGCGGATCTCGGCAAAGGCCCGGTCCAGGTATTCCTCTACCTTATCGGGTTCGACTTCGATTCGAAGAATCCGTACGTTCTCTCGATCTTCAGACCTCTCAACTGTCGCCTTAACCACGAAACGTCTCCTTTCTTCGACACCGCCAACCTGGCGGATGGACCCGCGATACTTCGGGTCCGTCGGGGCAAAACCGGAAATTCCTTGCGTTACCGGATCCTTCGACCGGAACCGTCCGATTACAGCATGGCAACAGGGCGGTGGGCAGAGGGCTTCGTTTCGGCCCGCTGCCCACCCGCCCCTCATCCGGTGTGCGAGGGAAGGGACTTGAACCCTTACGCCCGAGGGCACGGGATCCTAAATCCCGCGCGTCTGCCAATTCCGCCACCCTCGCCCGCGCGATGCAAACCCTAATATATCACAACCCGGTGGGGGTTGGCGAAGGGGCGGCGATCGAAAATCGCTTCCCCTCCATCGCCATTCCCCTGGATGCAAAGTGGACCCCGTCTCTTCATCAAGCATCCCCGTATACGCGTCCCGAGTATCGCCGCATCAAACCCTCGATGAGTCGAAGGGATAGTCGGTAATACCCCGGGATGGAAGTCGGGTAGTAGTAATCCGCCTCGAGCCATCCGCGATCTCTCCAGTGGACATGATCGGCACTATCCGGCTCCGAGTTGGCAGCCAAATCCCTCCACACGCGGAACGCGACGAGATCGCGAAACGCCGGCCTGGGTGGTCCAGAACACTGCGTCGCCCTAAAGATCTTCTCCGCGGCCCCTCGCAAGGTCCTGAGGACCTTCTCCCGATGAGCATCCGTGAGGTTCAAATCCAGCTTGGGCAACTCCACGGTGTAAACGGGTGCGCAGCCCCAAAACCTGGCGCAATCGGCCATGAGGTGCGAGCTGGCCTTTTGCCCGGCTCCCGCGGCGGTCGCAATGGCCAAGACGGGCAGTCCGAAGAAACGAGGCCGGTGAAAACAGTACGAGAACCGATCCAGGAACTTCTTCACGAGTGACGTCACCCCCAGGGAGTAGACCGGTGACGCCAGGATCAAGGCATCGGCCCCGAGCATCCGCTTTTCTATTTCTCCGCGGTCCCCATCGACGGGGCAATGGGCTTCCCCGAGGTGGATGCACGCGTGACATCCGATGCATTCGCCGAGATCCATATCCTTTAGGTGCACGTACTCCATTTCGATCTCGCCCATTTCCCGAAGTCTTTCCTCGACCATCTCCACCGCCATGTAAGTGCTGCCATTGTTTCGGGGGCTCCCCATCAATGCGAGTACTTTCAATCGTGCATCCTCCCGTCGATCGTGCCCGAATGGCGTCTAAAACATCAAAAACCAAAGCGTCGCCCATGTCCACACCCCATGGCGCCCTCGGAGGAAATTCGACGCCCGGGCGGAAGATGTACGCATCACGATATCGACCCCGAAGGGATGATCCCGAGTGTCTCATTGCCTGTTGACGGGAGCCGCGGGTTTCTTGGGCGCCAACATACTATTGGAACTCGCCGGTAGAGGACGGAACGTGGTGGCGTGCGACTACTTACAACCCCCGGATGCCCTGGTCCGTGAAGCGGAGACCGCGCCCGGCGAGGTTACCTGGGCCGACCTGGACGTCCGATCCGCCTCGGATTGGGATCGACTTCCCCGCTACGACTACGACGAGGTCATTCACGCGGCCGCACTAACTCCCGGATCCGACGACACCAAGACCCTGCCGACGGCCGAGGTTAACATGGTGGGAGCCCTACGGGCAATGGAATGGTCCCTGGGACGAGGCGCCGACCGATTCGTCTTCGTCAGCTCATCGGCGGTTTACCGTGGCTTCGAAGCCACGGCTCCCATGCGGGAGGATTCGATATTGCAGCCCGAGTTCAGCTACGGCATCCTGAAACTAGCAACCGAGGGGCTTTTGGCTGAGTACCGGGAACGCCGGGGACTGGACTCCTGTTCCGTGCGTCTGCCGTCCCTGTTCGGACCCTGGGAGCGTCCCACGGGTAGTCGCGACAATATGTCCGTCATCTACCACGTTTGCCGCGCCGCGATCTCCGGCCAACCCCTCACCGTGGCCGCTGCGAAACTGCGCCGGGATTGGTTGTACGTGCGCGATGCGGCGCGCGGTCTGGTTCACCTGGCATCCCTGCGCGGGGGTCCACCACTGATCAATCTCGGCACCGGTGAGCTGACAGCCATCGAACAGGTCGTGGATCACCTGGACGAACTCCTCCCCCGCCACGGGGTAGTTTCCACCACGGGGCTAGAAGAAGGCATCTCCGATATCACCGTCGCCCGCGGAGAGGCCCAGCCCATGGCCGTGGATGTTCTGCGCAAAAGCGGATTTGTCGCGGACACTCCGTTGGGAGTCGCCCTGGCGGAATACCTGGAATGGTTGCGGGAACACCCGGAGTAAGGCCCGTGGACCGTCATTTCCTAATCGTGCAGGATCCAGGAGGAAAGTCCAATCCCTGCCGCGGCCCCGACGGTCGTTAGTATCCCGGTGGTCACGTACATGCTTAATGCCCGGCGAGCGGCGGTGACCACTATGACGTCCATCAGACCGGTCCCCAGCGCCGACCAGAAACAAACGAGCAGAATCCCGTAACCCACGGCCGGTCCGATTGTCACCGCCACCAGGGCCACCGTCCTCGGGATACCGGCCATCCCGTGGGTAACCAACGCACCCAGGACTCCGAAGGCGGCCGCCAGGATCCTAACCTGAACATCCGTCAAGGGAACCGGGGAGTACCTTCCAAATTCGGGCGATTGGGCCATGAAGATGTAGACCAACACCGCGACAAAGAATACCGTCGCCGCGCCCTTGATGATCCAATGGAGCCGATCCGTTCCTTCATTCATTTCGAGATCCCTCCCTGGCCAGGCCGGAATACCGATTTAGCATGATCGGCTCCCGACTCATGGGATGAGAGATCCTGAAGTGGACCCGAATGGACCATTCGTCGGGATCCACCGTGTCGGGATCCGGCAAGGATGCCGGATCCAGGGGAGAAACCATATCTCGTTCGAGCCGTACGACCTCTCCCGGCTCCAGGTTGAAGGCCTCCGGATGCCATTGGTCGGTGGCGATGAGCTCCCCGGAGTAGGAGAGGGAAAACCTCATGAACTGGACCTTACCGGGTACTTCGCCGGCGTTTGAGATGGATATTTCCGCCAGGTAATCCCCGTCTCCGGGACCCCGGTCGAGATCCACGAGTCGTATGGTAAGCTCTCGCGTCGCCCGGGTAGATACCAAAGCTCTATCGAAGGTCATCGAGGATAGCATCACCGCACCCGCGATCGTCGCCACAAGAATCACTAGTATGGGAAGTCTGGCAGCGCGCAAGCGGATCCCCCCGGACGAATTCTTAGAGATTGCCACCATGCTAACACTAATCGGCGTCGGGAAATAAGGGAGTGCGTGCAACCGGACACGGACTATCGAACCCACGGAGATGGGCCCATTAATGTGCGTTTCCCCGGGAAGCTTCAGCCCACCGGGGAAACGCGGGAGGGGGTGATTCCGACTTGGCGTCGGAACGACTCGCTCATTCGGGGGCTTTGACATCCCCGATGACGTACGTCATGTCACCCGAATTGAGGACCATCAGCTGGTTTCGAATCAATAGCAGGGCCGTCTTTTCGAAGGGAGCTTCGAATCGCTCCAGTTCCTCGAAGGTAGCGGGATGCACCAGGCTCCCCAACCAAGTACCCCGATCCACCACGGTCCCGATGGCTGCTTCTCGAAGTTTCGGCACGAGAACTCCACCGCGAGAGGGGGTGATGACCGATAGCCCCTCGAGATAGATCGGGTCCTCGATGGTTCTCGGCGGTGGCGCAGTGGAAATGGCGCCGGCGATGGAGAGAACCCTCTGAAGCCCGTCCGCTATACGCTCCGCCCACTCCTCTTCACGACCGCTGCGTCCACCCATCTCCCAGGCCGTTATGCGGGCTCCCGCCTCGGCCGCACATGCGGTTAGCGAGGTGGGAGGACCATCGGCCGGCGGGCGCTCTACGATGAACGGTGCATCCGCAGCCAGGGCCAGTTCCTCGTCACCGGGAAAACTGAAGGCGAAGGAATTGACGCACCAGCTGCCACCTCCGTGTAAGTCGACAGCGGCATCCACGTGATCGGCCAGGAGGCGATCCTTCAGTAGCGCAGCCAAGCGCTCGGTGTGCGTGCCGTCTTCCTTGCCCGGGAATACGCGGTTGAGGTCCAGGGAATCCATGTCCGCACATCGTCGATCCGACGCCATGGCGACGGGATTGGTCACCGGCACAACTCGCACACGCCCCTCGAGATCTGACATCGGGATTCGATCGAGGACCTTCCTGATCGCCCACGCACCCCAGGGGCCCTCGTCCCCGTGCACGCCGGCCGTGAGCAGGACCAGCGGTCCGCTGTCACCGACTTCGCCGACGGAAATCGAACTGTCACCGGCGGCCGTAGCGCCGACGGATATATCCTCCCAGGTCATGGCATCGTACAATGTCCTGTCAGCCATAATTACTCCTCCCTTGTGCGCGATTCACCCCACGGGTTATTCCCTGCCAGTTACCCAATCGTAGCGCGGATCATCGTCGATGATCGCGTGACCGGCGCGCGTACCGATACCGGCGGCCCCGTCGACTTCCCAGACGGCCCCGCAAACGTAGCTGGAGTACTCCGAGGCGAGGAACATGGTCACCCAGGCCACCTCCTCGGGCTCGCCGGGACGGGCCAGGGGAAGAGTGGGTATGCGCTTGGAAAGTCCCTCTTTCATCCTGGGGGGTAGGGGCTTGGGCTGGGTGTCGATCAGCCCGGGACTAACGGTATTGACCAATATATCGTGGGGCGCCAGTTCGATGGCGGCCACCCTCGAGAAACTCTCCACCGCGGCGCGGCTGGAAGCGTAGGTCGCAGCGCCGGCCGACCCGCGTTTGGAAACGCCCGAGGAGAAGTTCACGATGCGCCCATCCTCGGTCCCGGTTTCGATCATCGCTCGGCCCGCAGCCTGGGTCATCAAGAACGTACCGCGACAGTTTACCGCGTACACGGTGTCCCATACTTCCGGCGTCTCTTCGAGGAGCGAAGCGTGGGGTGCCACGGCGGCGTTATTGACGCACACGTCCAACCGACCGAAAGCCTCCAGGCATCCGTCTATTATGGATTTCGCCCCCTCCGGCGTGCTTATGTCCGCCACCAAGGACTCGACGCGATCCTCGAAGGGATCGCAGGTTTCCGCCAGGCCCTCTGCATCCCTGTCCGCGGCGAAAACCATGGCTCCCGCATCGTGGAAGGTCTTGACCATTGTCCGACCGATCCCCCGCGCTGCGCCCGTCATGATCACTGCTTTATTCGTGAAATCGAATTTCATATTATCTTTCCTCCCGTTTAATCCTGGTGTGTCATTACATCTACTTTGACAGGTCTTCGAGCCCTACTCCTTCCCGGTAACCCAGTCGTAGCGAGGATCATCGTCGATGATCTTGTGGCCAGCGCGATTTCCGATACCGGCGGCACCATCGACTTCCCAAACCGCACCGCAAACGTAGCTGGAGTACTCCGAGGCGAGGAACATGGTCACCCAGGCCACCTCCTCGGGCTCGCCTGCGCGGGCCAGGGGAAGGGTTGGTACGCGCTTGGAAAGCCCTTCCTTCATCGTCGGAGGGAGTGGCTTGGGCTGGGTATCTATCAATCCCGGGCTCACGCTATTTACGAGGATGTCGTAGGGCGCCAGCTCGATGGCAGCCACCCTCGTGAAACTCTCGCACGCCGCCCGGCTGGATGCGTAGGCTCCGGCTCCGGCTCCGGCGCGCTTGGCGCTCCCGGAAGAGAAATTGATGATCCGCCCATTTTGAGTTCCCCGGTCGATCATGGCTCGGCCCGCAGCCTGGGTCATTAGAAAGATACCGCGGCAGTTTACCGAGTAGACCGTATCCCAAACCTCTGCAGTTTCCTCCATGAGGGCGGTTATGGGCGCCACCGCAGCGTTATTGACGCAAACGTCCAATCGTCCGAAGGCCTCGATGCACTTGTCGACTATGGAATTGGCACCCTCGGGATCACTCACATCGGCCACGATGGAGACCACGCGTTCATCGAAGGGCTCGCAAGTTTCCGCCAGACCCTCGGCGTCTCGATCCGCGGCCAATACCATGGCCCCCGCATCGTGGAAGGTCTTCACCATGGTCC
>SLGS01000034.1 GCA_007136565.1 Clostridia bacterium
GCATCGGCGACGGCTTCGTACCTCGGAACCTGGATCTCGGGGTGCTCGACGGGATAATCACCGTCAGCTCCCGGGAGGCTATAGATATGGCCAAGAGGCTCGCACGCGAGGAGGGAATCTTCACCGGGATGTCCTCGGGCGCAAATATCGTAGCTGCGAAGAAACTGGCGTCGCACCTACCTGATATCCGAACCGTCGCCACGATGATAAATGACAACGGACAACGCTACTTCAGCACCGAGCTCTTCGAAGCCAAGCGCGAAGTGGAAATCCCCGAACGCGATCACCCCATAGATGATTATTCGCTCGCGGAACTGGAGAAGTACTCCGAACATTGGACGATCATCGAGTAAAATTGCGGGAGGGGTGAAGGACTCCGCCTTCACCCCTCCCCGTCGATATCCTTGGAATCAACCTCTATCAGCGCGGTGCCACCGACACGGGACAAACCCACCCGTCGTCCTCACCTCTGAAAGCCCACACATCCCCCGTCCGGAAGCTGAGATGATGCTCCCCAAAGGTTTCATCGAGGATCCGCGCGCCCCGCTCCCCGGTGCAGTGGCCGGAAAGCACACCGCCTTCGATCCTAGACTTGAGGCCCATCGCTGTCTCCGAGAGCAATGATTCCTGGGCATCATACAGGTGAAGTCCACCCACCAAGCCGCGGATGGGCCGATCCTCGAAGATGCCGTTGACCGCCATCACGGTGTTTACCGATCCGGCGTGACTACAACCGGTGAATACAACCAACCCCGATTCTCCGAGATCTACGACCAGTGCCATGTCGTCGGGCTCTCCGTCCGTCTTGGCCTCCCCGCCACGAAGGGAAATCATGTGACTCCTTGATTTCTCGAAGCTCGTCACCCGGGGTATCCCCCCGGTTACCCACACGTCTCGGCAAAGGGGCAAGGGAGAGGCTGTCCTTATCAGTCGATCCGACCCCACTCCGTCCAACACATCTTCGCGCATTCCCACGAACTGCAGGGAGGGTTTCAACTTGTACACTGCGCGGGTGATCTCCGGGTGCGCCACGACGATGAAATCGGCTCCGTCCCACCGGAGCAACCAGTCCAGACCACCGGTGTGATCGCCGTGACAATGCGACAGTACCACCCAATCCAGGTCCGTCGGGTCAAAACCCATAACACCGAGATTGTGCGCTAGAACATCCCCGGAAGCACCGGTGTCGAACAGGAGGTTTCCGTGGGTCCCGTCGCTGTAGGTCAGCTGCAAGAGGATGGCCAGTCCGTGCTCGGACCTAAGGTCCCCTCCCTGGGGATTGCGATTCTCGGTCACTATCGTCGCGTATACCTGTTGAAGCCTCACTGATTCTTGCATAATAATCTCCCCCTCGCGGAACTATCATCGCTCGGCCTTTATTCGAGCACGGCGGTAGACCCCGCCTATTCATCGGAACCAAAGGAGATTGGCCGTCAGGGATAGGACCGCAACTCCCAGGACGGTCAAGATCAATCCCGCCCTGGTCATCTCGTGTGTCTTGAATTGCTTCGAGCTATAGACTATGGCATTCGGAGGTGTATTCGCGGGCAAGAGAAAGGCCATGCAGCTGGCGAGTCCTGCGACTATGGCCAGGGGAACCTGTGGCATGCCCAGCTGCGCGGCGAGGCCGATGGATACCGGGACGAAGGTGGTCGATGTAGCCGTCAGGCTCGAGAAGAAAGTAATGCTCATCGCGGTTACGAAGGCCAAGAAGGTGACAACCAGGTAAGGATTCACTCCGGTCAGCACACCGGACAACCCATCCGCGATTACCTGGATAACTCCCGACTCGTTGAGGCCCGAACCGAGGGCCAATCCTCCCCCGACCAGGATGAATATGTCCCATCCCATCTCCGCGCTGGCATCCTTCCAACTGATGACGCCGATACCGGGTGCCACGAACATCAGGGCGATTATCACCGAAGCTACGTACAACCACCCCGACATGAGGGGTAGTATGGAATCGGCTATCCAAAGCAGGACGGCAAGCGCGAAGAGCAGCATCACCTTCCGCTGACCCGAATCCGCCGGCCCCATGTCATCCAGTTCCGATCGCACGGCGGCCGTACCTCCCTGGATGCTGTCCAGTTCGGAGGGAAACATTATCAGGAGCAACTTCCACGCGACGGGAATGAGGATGATGACCACGGGGACCGCCCTGAGCATCCAATCGAGAAATCCCACTTCAATCCCCAGTAGTTCATCGATGAAGGCTATGGTAATCGAACTGGCGGGAGTCCCCGCGGGCGTACCCATTCCACCGATGTTGGCGGCGTAAGCGATTCCTATCATCGTCGCCCTGCCGAGGTTGCTGATGCCTCCGGGAAGGTTGGCCATCCGTATGATCCCGAGGGCTATGGGCATCATTATGGCCGTGGCAGCTGAATTGGATATCCACATGGATAAGAACGCGGTTGCGATCATGATACCAAGCAACAACCTATCCGTTCTCTCGCCCATGGCGGCGACTATGTTGAGGCTTATCCGTCGGTCCAGCTGGTACTTGCTGAGGGCAGTAGCCATTACGAAGCCGGCGAAGATGATACTGTTCACCGGGGTCGCGATATAGCTGAGCCCCTGGCCAATCGGCTGAATTCCCACCAACGCCTGAAGAAGTATGATGAACAGGCCCGTCAGGGCGATGGGGATACATTCGGTTATCCAGAAGACGGCACCCACCAGGGCTATGGCGAGCATGCGAACACCGTCTTGGGAAAGTGCTTCCGGAAACGGCAGTAAAGTGATCAAGAAAGCTCCAGCGAGGGTAACTAAAATTATTGTGAAGTTTCGTCTTTCAGATGCCGTCATGCGATCGGGGACACCCACCCTTTCAACCCATTCTTATGCAATTATGCCACTCCCGCTCGCTCGTGCCCATAGCCACCACCGTTCGAATCCGATCACCGGTCTTGTGAATGGTTGGGTCGGGAGACCTCGGCCGGGCCCGCATCGATCGGCAAACGGAGGAAGGTATCACCCGTCGGGCGAAGACGTATTCGATAGCTGCGACCGTAGCCTTGGGATCATGCGAAGGGGCGAGCAGAGTCATGTCATTGGATTACTGGCTTCCCAAGTTGAGCTTCGTACCGGTACTCCTCTTGTTCTTTTGGATGGGATTCAAGATAGGAATCGCAAGGATCACGACCTCGAATCCGACCTCGCGGTCGCGCGCGAGGCCAATGCCTCCCCGCATCAGAATGGTCTACGAGGAGTTATCCTCTCTCTTGCCCGAAGGGCATCGCCTCATCCCCCGCATGACACTCAATGACGTTGTTACCACGGAAGGCACCAACGGGCCGAAAAATGCCGTGGTCGATATGATTCTTTACGATTCGCTGTGGAAACCCTACCTGGGGATCGTCACCGACGACAGCCGAATGAACGGGAAGAAGCGCGATTTCCGAGCCGTGAAGAACGTGCTCCGCGCAGCGGGGATACCTTCCGTGGTGGTGAGCACCGATGGTCACGAGGGACTGTCTACGGTGGCTAAGATCGCACGCAAGCGGGCTAACCTTCTGCGCGATGCAGAAGAGTCCGCCTAACGTGGCGGGCGGCCTCCAACTTGCCCCACTCCTGTAGATCCTGAGCGTATCGTAGCAATTTCACGTAATCACCTTCTAGGATCGCCGCTACACCGAGTTCATCGGTTTCGGAACTGAGGATATTCCGAACGCAGGAGGTGTATATCATGGCGAGCAGATCATCGAGTTCCGGCAGTCCATGACATTCCAAGAGGGTGAGCATAGACCTGCCCGACTCCACCAGGTCCCCACTGGTATCGCCCTCGAGCTCGATCCAACGCTCCAGGGCCGAATCGAACGCTCCTAGGAACAGTGACCAATCCTTTTTCATGGGAGAACGCATATGCCTGGTTATCGGATGCTCTCCCCAGATCCTCCACGTCCGGTAATCGAAGAGCGAATCATACCCGGGATTGTCGGGTTCCGACATCAGCTTCCTCACCTTGAGAGCGCCGTTGATTACGCTGAACAGGGGTATGATGAGGTTAAGATCGCCCTCTATCAGGGCGACCACCGCGGGCTCCGCATTCTGTCGGAGTCGAACGATTTCCCCCCTACTTCCCATCTCCGCCGCAGATTCCACCGAAACGTTCGTATCCCGTCCTGTCCCCTCATCGAGGACCTCGTCCCAAAGTTGGTCCAGGCTCAGGCGAAAAAGCGCATCCCACACGGCGTTTTCGGAAATCGGAAGGTCCTGGTGTAGGTTCCAAAGCCCCCAGACGACCACTCCAAGCACGCGTTCTCCCGTTCCCCCGCGTCGGGCTCGGGATATCAGGTGCCAAATGATATCTTCGACGAACTCCTCCGTTATGTAGGGTTCAAGGCACTGGGCCATGAGGTCCGACCGCGACGAATCGTCAGCATCTGGTTCGCTGGCATCTTCTATGATGCCGTCTATCAAGCCATCGGATAATGACTCGACCGGGAAGCGAAAGCCGGATTCACGAAGCAAGTCCCGAAGCCCTTCATCCAGATTCTGCACTCCCTCGGGATAGTCCATCAGCGCCGCGACGAGCGTCCCGGTAGCCCCTACTATCTCCTCCACCGTCGGTGGTTCTTCCCCGGGCGTCGGTCGCAACCCGACCATCAAACCCAGGTAATGCAAGGGTAGATCAATGCGATCCCAGCCCGGGATGGATTCCGCCAGGGTTTGCTCTATGCGCCTCGTCACGTATGCGACGGGCTCCAAGCAACATACACCGTAATCGAGGGAGCTACCGCAGGGGCAAGCCATGCCCGGATGCATCACCAGTCGGGTCTTCAAGGGGCACCTCCGTCCTCGAAAGAGAGTTGGGTACCGAGTAAAACCGGTGCAGCTACTGCGTGGTTACCTCCGGTTTCTTCTGTGATGTACCCTCGTCAAGGGGAGATCAAACCGTGACGCAAGCCACGGCGACAGGTGGCTGCCGGGGAAAACTGCTAGGGGGACTGTCAGTCGGGACGTATGAGAGCGGGTTCTCCGCGATCGGAGAAATGAACCTGCACCCGCCTGCCGGGGGATAAAGCCTCGATGCCCGCGTATGTCCAGTCGCGAGAGTAGACGACCGGCTCGTAGGCTTCCAGCAGCGACACGGAAATCGTCCCTCCGAGATCGCCGGAATTATTGATCAGGCTGTCCAGCTGCCGCAATGTTACCAGTTCCTCTTCCGTATCGATGGAAACCACCATGTACGAGATCGGGGAAGGATCCGGGGAAATCCAGCTGCGAATCCCCTCGACCTTACCAGAAGCATTTACATTCAATTCCGCAAAGTATCCCTCGCGGAAGTTGAGATCATCATCGGAGAACTGCACCCAGAGGGCCGGAAAGGACAATTGATAGGTGACGCCCAGGCCGGCCTGCTCCACAACGATGTAGTACCCACCAGCCAATTCACCCATGGCCAAAAGCCGCACGTACCTCGCGCCGGCCCCTGTCACAAGGGCATCCAATCCCCACAAGGCGTAGCCGTCATCATCCACCGCGAAACTGACCCAAGAGGCATGACGCAGTTCATTGAGACTCATGTCGCTGAGCCCACCCAGGTAACGATTCTCCCGCAGCTTAATGGAATCACCATCTTCCAGGTGGAATACCAGGAGAAGGTAACCGTTCTCTTCGCCAACCTCAACCGATTCCACGTCACCGGAGATCTCGTTTCGACCCCAAAGAATTCTATGCACGACCCCCGGGGCCGAGATCTCTTCATCGCCAAAGCCTTGGGCACCCCGGGATGCGATCATGAGATTATCCCCCGGAGATAACTCTTCGGGGGATTCGGGGGCTCCCTCTCCACTCATCAGACCTCCGAGGGTATCGGGCAAAGACATGCGATGCGACGAGGCTTGCCCATCCACCATGGCCGTAACTTCGACTGTCCAGATCCCGTCCACTTGCGCGGGTTCGTCGGTGATGATCACCGGGCCAATATCCCAATGCAGCAGTTCAACTTGCTCCGCACTGCCATTGAAAGCCCCCACGATCGCCTGTACATCGGAAGATTCCACCATCTCATCCAAGAGGGTCTGTGAAGGGGTTCGAGTCGCGCCGTTGATGCTCCAGGTGGTCGGGTTCCTTGTAGTATCGGGTGGGGAGATCGCCAAGCGGTTCTCCCCCACGTTGATGCTCCTACCGGCTATACTGGCATCCATGAGCACGCCACGTAAGGTGTATGATCCCCGGGATGCTTGAACGTATTGGATCCGGTCACCCCTACCGCGATAGGCGACGATACGAGAGCCCGACAACTCATCGATGGATGATACACCGGTCAAGAATACGCGAGACGCCATTTCGTAGTCGACACCGTCAACTCGCATGCTATTTTCACCGAGGGAATCAACTGTCCCCTCGACACGATCCCTGCGATTTTCCAAAAGAGACGGCCTGTAACCACCGGTGTGCCCGTCGGCGGGTGTCCCGTCATCCTTGGGCGGATGTATTGACATGGCGTTAACTACCATGCGAGCCATTTCGGCCCGGGTTATGGGGACATCCGATGCCATGGTCAGCCCACCGGTGAGGCCCAACTGTCTCGCCCGATCGATGTAACCTCGCGGGTAGCTCGTATTCTCGAGATACGGCCCGTAGCCCGCGACCCGCAGGAGGACCGCCGTCGCCTCGGCAAAGGTCAGTGGACTATCCGGGCGGAAGGATCCATCATCAAAGCCTCGTACCAAGCCCAG
Source organism: Clostridia bacterium (assembly GCA_007136565.1). Lineage (GTDB taxonomy): Bacteria > Bacillota > Sulfobacillia > SLMV01 > SLMV01 > CSSED11-154. The sequence goes on from SLGS01000034.1 coordinate 6,687, forward strand.
ATACTCGGCGGCGTTCACCCAACCCCACCAAACGGGCGCCATGGAACCCGCATCCTTGTAATGTGGCTGGAAATCCGAAAGGGAAGGAACTAGATAGGATCCCTCGCGCACACTGATCGCGACTTTCGCAAACTGCGCGCGCGTGAGCGCATCGTCGGGGCCCACCGTCCCGTCGCCGTACCCTTCAAATACCCCGAGTACGAACAGGAGGGCGAACTCGTCCCTGTATGGGTGATCCCTCGACACGTCGGAAAAGGGAGACGAGGCCACGCTAGCGGCCGCCGCGACTTCACCCGCGGGAACGACTAATGCTGCGATGAGGGCTACGATTATCGCGATAGCGAAGGCATTGCGCAAGCCGGTTTCTCCCCCAAGTCATGGTGGTAGGTTAGGTCCATCACTGCGCTTACCTGATTATAAGGCCGCCGTCCGACCATAACAACGGCGCAAGCCCATATGTCAAAGGACTTTAAGGTTTAGGGGCATCCAGGAGCATATCTCCAACGAAAACCGTGCGCGCGGGACCCCCAACTCGAATACTCTCGGGAGATCCATGTGCCAATCCCACCGTGCACTCTATCCGACTCGGGCGCCCGAGAATCCTCCCCTGTTCTAGGACCAGTGAGATCTCCGTCAGATCCGGCTCCAAATCCATCATCCCATGTCTAACCATGTAGGCTGCCGTCGCACCGCTGGCGGTCCCGGTCGCTGACTCTTCCGGCACCCCCACAGCAGGCGAAAAATCTCGGCAGTGGGCATCGAAGTCGGACTCGGCATCCGTCGTAACGCAGTGTACGCTTATGATATCCCTTTGATCACTGAATCCCCGGAGGGCTTCGAGGTCGGGACTTAATCCCCACAAGGCCTCTCTCGTGGGTAGCGGGACTATTAGATCGGGCAACCCC
>SLGS01000100.1 GCA_007136565.1 Clostridia bacterium
ATCGAAGGTGTAGCTAAGGCGATCTACTCGTCCCGCAGAACCCCGCCCATGGCCACGACTTCAACGCCGCGATCCTCGAGGGCATCGATAAAGCGGTTGATGCCGACAGAATCAGAGCGCATATGACCGGCGATGACTATGTTACCGATGCCCTGCTCCTTGACTGCGCTGAGCGCATCCTCGGGGATGTGCATGAGCACGAGTGTGCCCACGCCAGCCTCGAAATAGGCTTTCATGACGTCGGGGCCACCGTTGGTCCCACCGGCGACGCTGGCAAACACCTTGCCGGCGTAATCCTTGGCTCCACCGGCACGGATCACGGGACTCGAGACTTCACCCTGGTACTCCGGTATACCCTTGAGTGCTTCCACGACGTCGCCGACCGTGGACTTCTCGTTCAGCTGTTCGTCCAGGTGCGCCTGGATGGTGTTCTCCGCGATGATATCCAGGGGCATGTGTATATTCATCAGGGGCACGTTCATGATCTTCGCGGCCTGTCCAACCTTGGCGAAGTTCTTAGGATGTGAGCCCCTCTCCGTGGCGTCGATGCGCTTTTGCAGGACCTTCTGCGCCTTGTTGATCGGGATCCCGCATCTCATCATGAGCTCTACCTGCCGCTTCATGACGGTATACAGGCCGACGGCCGGTCCATCGGTCACCGGGTGGTGACCGATGACCAGGTCGACCCCCAGTTCCCGCGCCAAGAATAGGTCCGCGGTGTCGATATCGACACCGATCATGACCTTTTTGACCTGGTCACAGGGAAGGGCTATGCCCGAATCGCCGGGCACCTCGTCCATCCCGGACATCTCCAAGGCGAGTTCCATAATCTCGGTGGTGTTCATCATCTCTATTCCCTCCAGTTCATCCAACGGCGCTCGATTCGATGCCCCTACCGGGGATTCATGACCGGCGAGCGATCTCCTCGATGCGCTTTTCCAAGATGCATCGATCATTGAGAGATGGGTCTTCGAGGACCTCATCCAGCAACTTCTCGAGGATCTTACCGACCTCGGGACCGGGAGCCACTCCGGCCACTCGCATTACATCGTTGCCGTCCACCGCCAGATCCTTCAACCCGAAGGCTGCGTCCTCCTCCAACACGCGGGCTATGCGATTCAACAGGTACATGGTGCCCCGCGAGAGGGGTTCCTCCTTCGTACCGGAGCCGGCCCGGTCGGCTACCCTGAGATTAATGAGGTCATCGATATTCTCGAGGCCCACTCGATTTATTAGCCTTCTGATGGCGGAGTCCTTCATGTCGGGGTAATGATGCAAGGACATGTGGTGCCGAATCAGGTGTTCGACCCGGGCCATGGTCTTCTTGTCGTAGCGGAGCCTGGACAGCATCCTCCGGGCAACCGCGGCCCCGACGACGTGATGGTTGTGGAAGTGTCGATCTCCTTCCTCGCCCTCTTCCATGGTTCGAGGCTTGGCCACGTCGTGAAGGAGTGCACTCAAGCGCAGGGCCAGATCACTCCCCTCTATCCGGGACATGCCCTCCAGGGACAAAATGGAGTGTTCCCAGACCGTAAAGGCGTGATGCCGGTTCTGGGCCAGGCCGACCCCCTCGACCAGTTCCGGCCAGAACTGCTGGAGCAACCCGGTCTCCATGAGGAGTTGGAAACCGCGTGCGGGGTTTGGCGACATGAGGATCCTGTCGATCTCGTGCCGAATGCGTTCCCTGGAAACCGCCCGGAGGTTATCGGCCATTTCCGAACACGCCTCGAAGACATCCGTTTCGAGTTCCATGCCCAATTGCGCCGCAAACCTGACCGCCCGAACCATTCGGAGGGCATCTTCGGAGAATCGATCTGAGGGAGAGCCCACGGTGGTCACCAGCCCCCGGGCCAGGTCTCTCAAGCCGAGGAAGGGATCGATGAGTTTCCCGGTGGACGTCAACGCCATGGCGTTGAAGGTGAAATCGCGCCGCGCGAGATCCTCGACGAGGTCGGTCGAAAAACTCACCCAATCCGGCCTGCGGCTATCGGAGTACTCCCCCTCGGTGCGGTAAGTGGTTACCTCGATGCCCATCTCGCCGGATACTACCGTTACCGTTCCGTGCTCGATCCCGGTGGGTATGGTGCGGGGAAATATCTCTCGCACGCGTTGAGGTGGAAGGGAAGTGGCAACATCCCAGTCCTCGGGTTTGAGTCCCATCAATAGATCCCGGACGCAGCCGCCGACCACTACGGCTTCTCCCCCCGAGCCCGCGATGGTCTCCAGGACGCGCCGAACGGGACCCGGGATCGCCCCGGGGGCGAACCATCGGAGCCAATGACGTCTCCAAAGGAGCATCGCTTTTCGCACATCGATCGGCTCCATGGCGTAGGTTTCCCTCCTCACAAAAACTGATGGGAGCCCCGTAGGCGCTCCCATCAGAGCAATATCCATACCATCGGGGATACTAGGCCTCGCACCAGCGACGATCGCAGAACTCCCAGTACCCGTTCAAGTCCTCGTCGCCGGCCTGGGCCGTTCGTTCATCGGCGGACTCGACCCGTTCGTCGGCGTCGGAGTCGCTCCCGGATTCACCGTTTTCGGCGCCATTTCGCCGACCGACGATGTTGATGGAGTGCAATACCTCCTGGAGTCGATCCCCTTCCAGGGTCTCTTCTTCGGCCAGGATCGCAGCTAGTTGCTCCAGTCCGCTGCGATTATCCTCGAGGATCTTTCGCGCCCTGCGGTAACACTCGCTGACGGTCTTCCTGATCTCCCGATCGATGGCCGAAGCGACTTCCTCGCTGTAATTCCTGCCCCGGGCCATGTCCCTACCCAGGAACGGAGTATCCATCTTGTCGCCGTAAGTCAGGGGCCCCATGACCTCGGACATCCCGTACTCGGTGATCATCTTGCGAACCATCTTCGTAGCCTTCTCCAGGTCATCCTGTGCCCCCGTACTGATCTCGGAGAAGATCATTTCCTCGGAGGCGCGCCCGGCCAGGGCCATGGTCACTATGTCCAAGATTTCGCCACGGGTTACCAGGTAGCGGTCCTCCATGGGCATCTGGAGCACGTAGCCCAATGCCCCTCCCCTGGGGATAACAGAGATCTTGTGCACAGGATCCGCGTTGGGTAGGACTTCCGCCACCAGGGCGTGTCCGGATTCGTGGTAGCAAACGATGTCCTTTTCCTTTTGGCTCATTATCCGGCCCTTCTTCTCGGGACCACCGGCGATGATTCGGTCGATGGCATCCTCGAAATCCCTCATCCGGACGGTCGAAAAATTCTTGCGTGCAGCCAAAAGCGCGGCCTCGTTCACGGTGTTCTCTATGTCGGCACCGGTGAAACCCGGAGTGCGCCGTGCCAGGACCTCCACATCCACGTCCTCGTCGAGGGGCTTGCCCCTGAGGTGGATGTTGAAGATGTGTTCCCTACCCGCGAGGTCGGGACGGTGTATGGTCAGCTGGCGATCGAAACGCCCCGGGCGCAATAGCGCGGGATCCAAGACATCGGGCCGGTTGGTAGCGGCGATGACGATTATTCCCTCGTTGATGCCGAAACCATCCATTTCGACCAGCAGCTGGTTCAGGGTCTGTTCCCTCTCGTCGTGCCCGCCACCGTATCCGGCGCCCCGCTGGCGTCCGACGGCATCGATCTCGTCGATGAAGACGATGGCCGGAGCGTTCTTCTTTGCCGTCTCGAAAAGGTCCCTTACCCTCGAAGCTCCAACACCCACGAACATCTCCACGAAATCGGAGCCACTGATGCTGTAGAATGGAACTTCCGCCTCGCCGGCCACGGCGCGTGCCACCAGGGTCTTACCCGTCCCCGGAGCGCCGAAGAGCAAAACCCCCTTGGGGATGCGTGCACCGATCTTAACGTACTTGCGGGGATTCTGGAGGAAGTCGGTGATCTCTTCCAATTCTTCGCGGACTTCATCTATCCCCGCGACGTCGCCGAAGGTGACCCTGGGGGTCTTGCCCTCGGGATTGTGCAGCTGGGCACGGCTCTTGCCGAACTGCATGACCTTGTTGCCTCCGGACTGGCTGTTTTGCATTATGAAGAAGAATGCACCTATCACCAGGAGCACGGGCAACAGCGTCGTGAGGATCGCCATCCACCACGTACCACTTTCCTGCTCATGAATATCGTATTGAACCCCGGCCTCGCGGAGATTCTCCAGGAGGGCGGGATCGTTCGTCGGCACCGTGGTTACAAAAGCCGTCCCATCGGTCAATGTACCCTGGGCGGCTCCGGTACCCGCGGACTGGTATGTGATCTCCACCTGGGAAACCCTTCCCTCTTCCAATATCGAGAGGAAATGGGAGTAGGCATATTCCTCGGGCCGATCAGCCTGCGTGGCCAAATACTGGACCACGGTCAAGATGAGGAACAGGACTACCAAGTAGAAGGCCACGCTCTGGAAGACCCGCGTCCACTTCATTACTTTCCTCCTAAGCGAAAGTAGGGGAATGCCGATCACGGGATCCCACGAGATCCTTCACCCGCAGGTGGATGACTCGGCCGGTATTCCCCTCCAATTTGACATCGTCACTAACGGTAACCCCGGCCACCCATAAAACCCGGTGATCGCTGTCGAGCACCAGGGGAACTCGGGATCTCGAATCCCTGGGCACCCTCGCATCGACGAAGATGTCCTGGATCTTCTTTGTTCCCGACATTCCCAAGGGCCTCATTCGATCGCCGGGTCTCCAAGAGCGAACGTAAAGGGGTAATTCCACCTTATTATAGTCGATGAATGCATGGCTAACAAGCAAAGGGATCCTGCGTCCGGTCAGGGTAATGCTAACCGCGCGAGAGGCCGTTTCGCCGAGGATACGTGACTCGATTCTCCCCTGGAAGGGTTCTCGAACGAGGGCGCCCGGCAAGGGTAATATGGCGCTTCCCCGCGCCGAGATCGACGGCGGCGAGGGCGCGGGAGCCTCCATCACGATGCTCCCACCATCCCGCCTCACCCTGACTCCCGCGGGCAGATCCAGCCCACCGCCGGTCGGTATCTCCGCGGGATCCAGCATGGAATCCACGTGGTCGAAAGCCAAGTCCTCGCGACTACCCCGGATGAGACCGTAGCCCAACCGCAGGGCCCTTCTTTTCAAGGCCCGGGGTTCGTCGAACATGTCGAGGTCCAGGACAACCCTGCGGGGTGAGGAGGAACCGTCGAACCCCTCGTAACTGCCATGTGTGCGAAGGAGCTCCGCCGCCCGGCGATCCAGGTAGAAATCTTCGTCACCCAGGATCTCCGCCGTCCTGGCGAGCACATCGACTATTCCGGGGTTGAATTCCCTGCGGATCCTGGGCAGCAAATCCAGGCGGATTCTATTGCGCCTTTGCTTGGCCTCGAGATTACTGGAGTCCGTGACGTACGCCACGCTATGCCGCTGGAGGTGCGCAATGATTTCCCCTCGGTGGATCCCGAGAAGGGGGCGTACTATCCGGCCTCGCCTCGCGGGGATACCCGCCAGGCCGGCACTGCCGGCGCCGCGCAACAGGGCCAGGAGCAACGTCTCGGCCTGATCGTCGCGGTTGTGCCCGAGGGAAATGTAGTCGTAGCCTTCGCGGGCGGTGACCTCCCGGAGGAACTTCATCCTGGCCCGACGCGCTCGCGCCTCCAGGTCGGGCCCGTCCGCGTCGATGGCACCGGGTTGAGGGTGTCCGATCTCCAGGGGTACGTCCCATTGGGAACACAGTTCGCGTACGAATTCCTCGTCCCGGTCGGATTCGGATCCCCGCAGTCCATGATCCATGTGCGCTGCCCCGACGCGAAGATCCCCGTCGGCGGCAAAGCCCAAGAGCAGGTGCAAGAGGGCCACCGAATCCGGTCCTCCCGAGAGACCCACCAAGACCCGACCACCGGGGGGCACCCGGCAAATATTGAGTAGATGGTGACGAAATCGCGCGACAATTCCTTCTTGTACCAAGGTCAAACCTCCCGGGTCTCTTTTCATCGAGGATTATACCACACGGGTGGGCGGTCAACCCGGAGCGCGTCACGGGGCGTTCTACTGGAAGGAGAGTTTGTAAAATCGTGGCGAGGAGGGATTCGATGGGCCCTCCGGAGGACCGGAGGGCCGGTGGAATCTCAGATGATCTCCAGCTCGCGGCCGACCTCTGCGAAGGTCTTCAATGCGAAGTCGAGATCCTCGCGGGAGTGGGCGGCGGAAATCATTACGCGGATGCGGGCCTTGCCCTGGGGAACCGTGGGGAACCCGATACTCTGTGCGAATATGTCCGCCTCAAACAGGCGCCGGCTGAACTCGGAGGAAACACCGGCATCGCCTATTATGACGGGAGTTATCGGGGTTTCGGTGCGACCTGTATCGAAACCTAGATCCCTCAATCCCTTCTGGAAGTACTCGGCATTTTCCCAAAGGCGCGTAACGAGCTCGTCCTTCTCCCAGAGCTTGCGTACGGCGGCGAGATTGGCGGCGGCCTCCGCCGGCGTCAACGAGGAGCTGAAGAGGAAGGGACGCCCCCGCTGCTTGATGTACTCGATGAGTCGAGCATCCCCGGCCACGAAGCCACCCACGCAACCGAGGGCCTTCGATAGGGTGCCCACTTCGACGTCTATGCGCTCGCCCAATCCGTAGTGATCTACGATTCCGCGCCCGTGGGAACCGAGGACACCTTCGCCGTGTGCATCGTCCACCATGGAGACGCATCCGTATCTTTCGGCCAAATCGGCGATGGCCGGCATGTTCCCGAGGTCGCCGTCCATGCTGAATACGCCGTCGCTGATTATCAGCTTGCGGCCCTCGTGATCACTATCTTCCTTGAGCAGTTGCTCGAGGTGTTCCATATCGAGATGCCCGAAGACGCGAATCTTTGCGCGGCTCAGGCGGCAACCATCGATGATGCTCGCGTGGTTTAGCTCGTCGGAATAGATCAGGTCATCGGGGCCGACCAGCAAGGGTATCACGGCGAGGTTGGCGTTGAAGCCCGACTGGAGGACCACAGACGCCTCTCTCCCCTTGAATTCCGCCAGGGTCTTCTCCAGTTCCCCGTGGATACTCATGGTTCCGGCTATGGTCCGAACGGCACCCGGGCCGACACCGTATTTCTCGGTGGCCTCGCAGGCTGCGCGAACCAGGTCGCCGTCGGCGGCCAGGCCGAGGTAATTGTTGGAGCACATGTTGAGCTTTTCTTTCCCATCGATGGTAACCCAGGATCCCTGGGAACTCTCCAGTACCCTGATATCGTTGTAAAGCTTGTTCGTCTTCAATTCCTCGAGTTGTTCATCTACGAAGGCGAGAACGTCCTTATTCACTTAGGATTCCTCCCTAACGACTATGTTTTCTCCTCGGGATGGACCCCAATACCACCCCGGCGACCACCTCGAGTATATCACCCATGGGCTACGAGGTCCCGCTCGGAGGCTACAGCCTGGGGTCCAGGAAATCCCTCAGGCCATCACCCAGGAGGTTGAAACCCATCACGGTTACAAATATCGCCACCCCCGGAAACGTGGTCATCCAGGGGGAATCCCATATGTAGTCCCGTCCCCGGGCTATCATGCTTCCCCAGCTGGGGGCCGGGGGCTGAGCGCCCATCCCGAGGAAACTGAGACCGGCCTCGGCCAGGATCGCCGCGGCCATGCCCATGGTGGCCATTACGAGGACCGGAGACA
>SLGS01000144.1 GCA_007136565.1 Clostridia bacterium
ACACGATATCGAACTCGAGGAGGTCATCCAAATGGAAATGCGAAGGATTGCACCGGGATCAGTCTTCAAGGTGATAGCCGCAGCCTACGGTTTGATAGGGATGGTTTTCGGCGTATTGGTGGGGTTATTTAGGTTCAACGGAATGGGGTCGTTCGTCGGCGGTCCGGCGATGGGACTATTGGGAGGCCTATTGGCCGGCGTAGCCGCCGGGCTAATGGGCGCCCTTTTCGCCATCGTCTACAACGTGATCGCCGGTATCATCGGGGGTATTCGGATAGACCTCGTCGAATGATGGCGGGGTCGTCGGCCACGACACTACGTGTATATCCCTTTGCGGGAAGGGGATCGAGATGTTGTGCTCGGCGAACTTTCGGTAAATGGCCCGATTGACGTCGCTGACGATCCGCCCTTTGCGATGGAGGCGCTTGACCGTCCATACCCGTAGTTCGAGATCGAGGGAGCTATCTCCGAAAGCCAGAAAGCGAGCCGCCGGAGCAGGGCTCTGCAGGACCTCCGGGAGCGCAGATCCGGCCTCCTCCATCAACCGCATCGCCAAGTCCACGTCGGTACCGTAGGCCACTGCCACCGGAACGCGGAAGCGAATTCGTCTGTCATTTTGACTCCAGTTTACAACCCGACCGGAAATGAGCTCGGCGTTGGGCACTATGATGTCGATGTTGTCATTGGTGCGAACGCTGGTGCTGCGGGCGGCGATTCGCGTAACCTCCCCGTGAATATCTCCGACTTCGATACGATCACCGACCTTTACGGGTCTTTCGATCAGGAGTATGAGGCCGGAAATGAAGTTGTTCGCGATGTTTTGGAGTCCAAAGCCTATACCTATACTGAGCGCACCGGCCAAGAGGGCCAGGGTACTGAGATCCAACCCCACCAGGTCGAGGGCAATCAATCCACCCAGGGCGAGGAACGTATAACCCGCGACCGTCGCCAGCGTTTCCTGCACTCCGACATCCAATCCGAGGCGGCTGAGAACGTGGCGTCTCAAACCACGTCGAACCGCGGTGGCTCCCAGGGATACACCGATGAGGATAACGATCAGTGTTACGAAGAATCTCAGGGTTATTACCTGTTCACCCAAGGTAAACAGTTGTCTGTCGAATATGCCCAGGGTCGCCTCCCACAGATTGGCCAAGGAGACGAATATGAAGTCCACGAGTGCCGCGGAGAATTCGAAGGCCCTAAGTAGCATCAGGGAGTACGCGACTACGATCAGAACCCTCAGAACGTGAAAGAACAGGTGCAGGACCCGCAACAACCGGTGATCTGTGAGCCCCCCCAATATCCTCTCTTCGGGCTGTCCCGCGATGCGATCCGCAATAGTTCGGATCAGCCTCGTCGAGGCGAGGTAAACGACTATACCCAGGGCTCCCCATGCCATCAGGGCCAATAGACCAGTCTCGTAGTCACCCATAAATCGACCTCCCGATGGTTATCATCGTACCCTCCGGGAACCATCCGGTGACGAAGGATCCCCGTCGAAGACAATGTTTCCCACGGACGTGCACCGCACGAACCCGCGGGATACGCACCCGCCCCGGGATCCCGGGGCGGGCGGGGGTGGCGGCCTACCTGTAGATACTGCTGATGATCAGGTGCTCCGATTCGATGTCAGTCAGGGCCAAGAAAACCTCACGAACGCGGGGTTCGGGAGCCCGGCGTGCGATTTGCTGATACAATCGGATGGCCCTCGACTCGCGTTCGTGGGCATCCCTCATGTTCTCGGCATCATCGTCACTGCATTCCACCGATGGGACTTCGGGCTCATCCACACCCATCATCTCCGATAACACCTCGGCGTGTTCTCCTTCTTGCTTGGATAACCTCTTGAAGAATGCCTCGCTGATCTGATCGGAGGTCTTACCGGCGGCGCACGCGTAGAAAGCCTGGTTATTTATCTCGAGATCCAGGGCGCGTTCGCAATCCCGACGACTTTGCTCGGACAGTTCCACCTGTCCATGATCAATCCATTCGGAAGCCCTCTTGATGTAATCCCTGTGGGCTCCACAGAAGGGACAACGATCCGGGGATTCTGCACCGAGGTACGAGTCTCCGCATATCTGGCAACGGAATGCCCTCATCATGGCAATCATCCTTCCTCGTTCGAAGCGGTTCGCCAAATTGGCCATCGGAAAAAGCGTGATGCTCTATTCGTCAGTCCGGTGGATATATCTTCGATAGCCTGACGTTAGCTCCTGCGTTGGTGCCCGCCTCCTAGGCGGAAAGCAAGTCCTGCTCGGGAAAAGTGGAAGCCCCCTTTTCGACTCGACCGAGACGCCAGGGGGCACTGGTGGGTTCGAGATCCCATCGATGTCCCGGATCCCGGTTTCCACCGGGGATATAGATCAGGCCTGCCTGAGGACCTCATCGGGATATTCGTCGAGTACCTCGGCTATCTCCAACTGTGGTTCATCGAACAGTGCGATCTCTTCAGCCTTCGCCGCCGGCAAGACCGCGCCCGAGGCGTCGGTGAGAAGGCGAATACGCGGTCGACGGGATGAACGTTGATCTTGTCCGACGACTATCCCCAACTGTCCGTTTCCCAGGCTAACCCTCGTACCTCCGGGGTAATGGGCTACCCTCGCTCCGAGGATCTCCACTATCTCTGCATCCAGTTGGGTCCCCGCCATGTCGGCCAACAACGCCATGGCCTCGTGGGACCGCATACCGTCCCGGTAAACCCGATCGCTCGTTACCGCATCGTATATATCCGCCACCGCGGCAATCCTGCCAAATCGACTTATACGATCTGCGTCGATCCCCAGCGGGTAACCGGAACCATCCAATCTCTCGTGGTGTTCGCCCGCGACCATCGGACTGCGGCTGTTCTCCGGCAGGATTTCCCTCAACGCATTGTAGCCCACCCGGGCGTGTCTCTTCACTTCGCTGTACTCCTCCCGGGTTAGACTACCCGGCTTGAGCAGTATCTCCAGGGGAATTGCGAGCTTTCCCACATCGTGCAACAGCGCCCCCATACCCATCTCAATGAGAGGGCAGCCGTCTCCGTATAGGTACCACCAAAGGTAGGTGGAAAGTATGCAGACATTTACACTGTGCTCGAACGTATAGTCGTCCACCGTCTTCATCGAGCTCAGGCTGATGATACCCTCCGGGCAGGCCTTAAGATCCTCGACGATTTCGTCTACAACCGAACTTATGCGTCCCACGTCCACGGATTCCCCGAGGTGCATCCGCTGGCTGAGTTGCCTCACGGATCCTACCGCCCGCTTGCGCGTCTCGGTGTCTATCGTTTCCTCGGGTACCAAATCCGGAGCCAATTCATCCCTGACGTAGACGCTGAGATACCCCTTTTCCTTCAGCCGCCTAACGTATCGCTCATTCAACCGTACCCCGCTCTTGAGGAGCGGTCGCCCGGAGTCGTCATAAATGTTGTGGCCGAGGATCTTACCCACCGCTCCATTGTCGATCCTGGAAAGAATCATCGGCATACCTCCAGAAGGCTCAGTGTAGCTTTTGTATACTCTGCGGGCGATGCACTCCATAAGATTCTATCGTAATCCGGGCCGCCAGAGATTAGTGATCTGGGTTTCCGATATGGCCCGAGCCCCCCCGTATCCGCCCATCGTAGAGAGAACGCCGGGGTATTGCATCAATATAGCACCCCACCGGATACCCGCGATCACCCGGTGGCTTACGAAAACCGAATTTAAACCGCTCTCGCCTTCTAATAGTTGCTTTCTTTCGTAAACTCAGCTATAATCGAGTCCGATACGAATTTCTTCGCCGCAGTTGGCACCCGCCGTTATATGCAGGATTAACGCTTATATATGCACGCCTTCGGTCAACCCGTAGACGTCGATCATCGACACTGGAACACAATGAGGGGGGTACTATCAAAGATGAAGATGACGAAGAAGTGGGCTATGCTCGCAATTCTGATGGTGGCCTTACTGACCCTGGGGCTTAGCGCCTGTGGCCCGACGGACGCAGAACCCGACCCGGACCCCGAGCCGGCAGATCCTTCCGATCCGTCCGACGACGATGATGAGGAACCGGGCGAGTTGCCCCGGCTGACCATCGCCGTGGCCACCGAAGCCCAGGGAACCGATCCGCAGCAGGTCAGCACCGTGATGTCGACCGTACACCAGTTGATATTCACTCCACCCATGAGCATGGGACTGGAAAACGACGAAGTCCTGCCCTGGGGAGCCAGCCAGGTAGAGGTCTCCGACGATGGCCTGGAGTGGCGTTTCACCTACGATCCAAGCGTTACTTTCCACAATGGCAAACCGGTGACGGCGGAGGCGGCCAAGGCCAGCGTGGAAAGGTATAACGTCACCGGCCCCTATCTATCGGACTACGATTCCGTCGTCGAGATGGAGGTCGACGGAGATGTCTTGACCTTCCGGCTCTCCGATCCCACCCCCGCGCTCGTACCGATCTTTGGTACGACCTACGGTGCTCCCGTCGAGGCGGAGGCGGCCGAGGAGATGGGCGAAGAGATGTTCAATCGCGAAGCCATCGGAAGCGGTCCTTTCTCCGTTGTCGAGTGGATGGACGGTTCACACATCCTGATGGAGCGGAACGAGGACTACAAGGATTTCCTTCCCTTCGTCGAAAACAACGGGCCACTGCATTTCAGCGAGGTAATGGTCCGCTTCATACCCGAAGCCTTCACGCGGGTCCAAGAGATTCGCGCCGGCAATGTCGATATGATGCTGGATGTCCCCGGCGAATCACTGGATGAACTGCGCGAGGATCCGAATATCGATATCCACGAGTACCTCAACTCCAACGTCCGTCACATGCAGATGAACGTGGAGCGCTTCCCCTTCGACGATAAGGCCGTCCGCGAAGCGGTTGCGCTGGTCTTCGACCGCGACGAGATAATGACCGGTGTCGGTGGCGTCATCGAGCCGGTCTACGGACTGATCGGCCCCGCCATGTTGAACCACGACCCCGACGCCGAGACCGCCTTCGCCGCCGAATGGTCGCACGACGCCGATGGGGCCCGGCAAATCCTCGAGGATGCCGGGTGGGAAGAGGGCTCCGACGGCATCATGGTCAAAGACGGCGAACGCCTCAGTTTCACCCTCGTCTTCGCGGGGGACAACGCCATCGACACCAGGGCCGCTCCGATAATCCAGGATCAGCTGGCGCGGGCCGGCATGGACGCTGACTTGCGCGAGTACGAAACCGCCTACACCCGGGAACTGATACGAGATGCCGACTTCGACATGATCCTGAGGAACTGGTCCTGGATCGATCCGGGTGGAGTGTGGTACTACGGGCTTCACAGTTCGGCGAGCCTCGCTCCCTGGTCTGCTCCGGACCTGGACGAAATGCTCGACGAGGTACTCTTCATCGCGGACGACGTGGAGAGAATGAACGCGTGGACGGCCATTGCCGAACGGGTCTGGGAAGACGTCCCCATCGTCCCGCTTTGGAGCGATCGCCTGTTCACCGCGACCAGGAGCGACCTCACCGGATTCACGATGAGCGTCTCCGGCACTATGTACTATAACGATCTGCGCAAGGAATAGTGGTTGAGGCCTCATCGGCCTTCGAGACCACTGACCGAACCGGGCGGCCACCAATTGGCGGCCGTCCGGATGTCGCTTCCCGAGGATAAGTGCGAACGGAGGATCCTTTCCCCATGTTCAACTACGCGATGAGAAAGCTTGGACTCGGAGTCTTGACCGTGCTGGCGGTCACCGTGATCCTATTCTTAATCCTGCACTCGATCCCGGGCGACCCCATCAGGATGATCACCGACCCACGCGTCTCAGACGAGGTCATCGAGGAACTCCGGGCCCGATGGGGCCTGGACCGTCCTTTGCACGTGCAATATTTCTACTGGATCGGAAATATTCTGCGTGGCGACATGGGAACCTCGATAATGACGCACCAGTCGGTCGCCTACCTGATCAGGACCCGTTTGCCCTACACCCTTGCCCTTGCGGTGGGAGCCCTGATATTTAGATATGTCGTCGGAGTGACCCTGGGCCTTTTCGTCGCCGTTCGCCGCGGGACGATCGCCGACAAGATACTTGTATCCTTGGCCGTCGTGTTGCGATCGATTCCCCAGTTTTGGCTCGGCATCCTACTGATTATCTTGTTTTCGGTGACGTGGCGACTACTTCCGATATCGGGCTACGATGGTCCACAGTCCTTCATACTGCCCCTGATGGCCCTGGCCCTTCCCCCGATCGCCTCTACGATGCGCCTGACGCGCTCGGAAATACTCGAGGTCATGCGTGAAGATTACGTGCGAACGGCGCATGCCAAGGGCGTATCGTGGTATGGGGTGATGATACGTCATGTACTGCGCAATGCCCTCATACCTATCACTGTAACTTTCTTCCTGTCGCTTCCTTGGCTCATAGGCGGTTCCGTGGTGGTGGAAAACGTTTTCGCGTGGCCGGGGATGGGACGACTCCTGTGGCGGTCCATCATGAGGCAGGATCTCCCGGTCGTCCAGGGCATAGTGCTGATCATCGCGGTGCTGACGGTGACATCCAACACCGTGGGCGACATCATGACCGGCGTACTCGATCCGAGGATACGCGAACAGATGGAGGGACATTCGAAATGATGGTATCCAAGTATGAATGTCTCGTCTGCGGGCGGCAACCCGGGAATGGAGGTGAGAGGCCTTGGAAGAATCCAAGATGAAGACCCTCCGCCGAATCTTTCGTCATCCCATGTTCACCGTCGGGCTGATCATCTTCCTCAGCGTGATGGTAGTCGCGATCTTCGCGGACTACATTGCCCCTAGGACTTACAGGGAAATGGACATGCAGAACGCATTTCAGCCGCCCAGCCTGGAGCACCCTTTCGGCACCGATAACTACGGGCGGTGCCTGTTTAGCAGGGTGGTCTACGGGTCCAGGATAGCCCTTCGGGTGGGACTCATAGTGGTCGGTATCCAAGGCTTCCTCGGTATCGGGCTCGGGCTGATAGCGGGATACTACGGGGGCGTTATCGACCGATTGATCTCGTTTTTGGCCGACGTATCGTGGTCCATGCCCCCCATGGTCTTCGCCATGGCCATAATCATGGCGTTGGGGCCGAGTCTCGACAATGTCATCATTTCCATCGCCATAGTGAGTTGGGCAGAAATGGCTCGAGTCGTGCGATCCAAGACGCAATCGGTGAAATCCACGGCCTACGTGGAGGCCGCTAGGGCCATTGGCAGGACGGACTCCGGCATAATGATGCGTCACATCCTGCCCAATATCATGTCTCCCATAATCGTACTGGTGACCCTGGCGCTACCCCTCGCCATATTGTCGACCACGGCGCTTAGTTTCCTCGGCCTCGGGGCGCAACCACCGGCTCCGGACTGGGGCGTGATCCTAAACGAGGGCATCGACTTCGTTCAAAGGGCGCCTTGGATCTCGATTTTCCCCGGGTTGGCGCTAGTCTACACCGTCCTCGGCTTCAATATGCTGGGGATCGGTTTGCGGGATATCCTGGATCCACAGTTACTGGACGCCTGAGGGCCGATGGCTCCCGGGAGC
>SLGS01000121.1 GCA_007136565.1 Clostridia bacterium
CATGTCCCCGCCGCGGTGAAAAATGCCGGTCGTATAGCCGACGAATGTAGTCCGGCACTGGATCTGGATGCGAAGAGATTTCCTCGTTTCCCCTTGGGCGATGATGAAGATGCGCCGACGGCCTTGAGAAGGCTTGCGTTTTCCGGGGCCCGATGGCGTTATGGACATTGCGGGCCCGATATAACACGCCGTTTGGAAAGGGAATTGGAAGTCATAATATCCATGGGTTACGCCGATTATTTCCTCCTGGTCGAAGATGTGGTTCGCTTCGCCCGAAGGGAGGGGATACGGTTTTCCGGGAGGGGGTCCGCCGCGGATTCCGCCGTCGCGTATTGTTTGGGCATAACGAATGTGGATGCCCTGCGGCGAGGTTTGCTTTTCGAGCGGTTCATGAGTCCCGAGAGGGGAGAAAGACCGGATATAGACGTGGATTTCGATGCCAGGTATCGAGACCGCGTAGCCGATTATGTAAGGGATAAATACGGCGAGGACCGAGTGGCGTCCGTGGCGACCTTCAACACCTTCAGGGCCCGATCCGCCGTCAGGGAACTCGGCAAGGTGATGGAGTTCGACTCCGGGGATATCGCGGACTTCGCCAGGCGCCTGCCGCGGGGCTCCGGTGCGGAGGATATAGCGTCCTTTGTGGATTGCTTGCCGGAGCTCGGTAGGCGATTCGGCAACTGGAAAGGTTACAAGCGCCTCATATCGGCTGCGGTCGCCGTGGCGGGGTTCCCTCGACATATCTCCACCCACTGCGGTGGACTGGTCATATCCGAAAGCCCCCTCGAAGAAGTTACCCCTCTACAATGGTCCGCCAAGGGCCAGATGATATGCCAGTTCGACAAAGAGGGCGTCGAGGATCTGGGCCTGGTCAAACTGGATCTTCTGTCCCTGAGGATGCTCTCCGCCGTCGACGATGCCACTTCCGACATCTCCGGGGGACGCGGGGATTTCGATTACGACGACATCCCCCTGGATGATGATGCGACCTACGCTATGCTCCGGAGGGGAGAGACCTTGGGTGTATTCCAGCTGGAAAGTCCCGCGCAGAGGGCGCTGCAGGCTCGCTTGGGGGCCGAAAACCTCGAGGACGTGATCGCATCGGTAGCCCTCATCCGGCCCGGACCCATCAAGGGGAATATGGTGGATCCCTATATCTCCCGCCGACATGGAGAAGAAGAGGTCGACTATATTCATCCGGGTCTGAAACCGATCCTGGAGAAGACCTATGGAGTCGTTCTTTTCCAGGAGCAGGTTATCGAAATCGCCGTGGCCATAGCCGGCTTTACCCCCGGGGAGGCAGATCGACTGAGGCGCGTCATGAGTCGGTCGCATCCCGGGGAGGAGATGGAGGGACTGGGTCGCTTGTTCGTCGAGCGGGCGCGGGATCGGGGCGTCGACGAGGATGTGGCGGAGACGGTTTACTCCTATATCCGCGGCTATGCATCCTACGGATTCTGCGAGGCCCACGCGGCCGCTTTCGGCGATACCGCCTATCGATCGGCATACCTGGCGCAGCATTATCCCGCCCATTTCTTCGCCGCCCTGCTCAGCAATTGGCCCATGGGGTATTATCCCCCCAATACCATCTGTATCGAGGCTCGTCGCCGGGGTGTTGATGTGCTGGGACCCGACGTGAACATCAGTTCCCATCGCTTCACCGTCGAGGGGGGAGGTATCCGAGTATCGCTAGCTCGGGTCAAAGGGCTTGGCGAGGAGTCCCTGGAAAAGATATTGCGGGCTCGTTCGCGCGGGGGTTTTGCCTCCGTAGGGGATTTTGCCGATAGAACCGGGGTGGATCGCAACCTGTTGGAAAACCTGGTGCTGTGCGGCGCCTTTTCCTCTTTTTGCGATAATCGCCGTCGCCTACTTTGGAGCCTGACCCCCTCCCGCCGGGGCAACGCGGCGATCAAAGGGGCTCGGGAGGTTCCCGATTTCACCGACGCAGAAAAAGTGGAGTTGGAACGCGCTCTCCTCGGTATCGAGGTCAGCGGGAGCCGGATGGGATTTCTTCGTTCGAGTCTATCTCGCCGCGGGGTAATAACCGTGGACGAAGTTCGCAACGCAGACGAGGGGCAAGAGGTCCTGTTGGCGGGGAGCGTCGTTTGTCCCCATCGGCCACCGACTCGGAGCGGTAAAAAGGTGGTATTCTTATCCCTCGAAGACGAGACTGGCCTCGCGGACGTGGTCGTCTTTTACGACACATATCGCAAGTACGGACACCTGATTTTCCCGCACTCGCAGGAACCCATACTCGTCGGGGGACATGTTCAAAGGCGGGGCGAATCCGCGGGTATCGTGGCCGGATTCCTGGCACCGCTGGGCGGTTAACCTCGTCTTATGAAGTCGATAAGCAGCTGCATACCGTCTGCGGCGAGTCCCCAGATCCCCCTCCATAACATTCCCAGTAGGCGGAAGGGGAATGACCACCAGGGATACTCCTCTTCCTCCTCGCTTTCCCCTTCTTCCTCGGGGGGATCGGAACGTTCTTCTTCCCCGTTTTCCACCTCGTCTTCGGGAGGTTCGGGATCCTCGGGCTCTTCATCCACCGGTTCGGGGTCGGGGGGCGGTTCCGGTTCGCCGCCGGGAATCGTGAGAACGTCA
This sequence comes from Clostridia bacterium, assembly GCA_007136565.1. Taxonomy (GTDB): domain Bacteria; phylum Bacillota; class Sulfobacillia; order SLMV01; family SLMV01; genus CSSED11-154. The sequence goes on from SLGS01000121.1 coordinate 2,605, forward strand.
CCGATCTGTATTATGAAGGGATCTGTGAGCCCGTTGGCTTGGGCTATCTCCTCCGCGTCGACTCCGTATTCAAAGGCTATTCCGTAAAGTGTATCTCCCGGTTGGACGCGATGTACTCGACCCTCGCTGCGTTCTTCGATCATTTCCTCGAGGGTGACGGGGCGATACCCTTCGGCGGAAAGGTACTCGAGTACGAGCGGGAGGGCTTCTGCGGTCTCCGTTCCCGATCCAACGTGCATAAGAATTATCGCGCCGGGGCGAAGGGCATCGCGAACCCTTTCCAGCACGGTTTGGGCGGAGGCACCATCCCAGTCCAGTGTATCCACGGTCCACATTATGGAGTAATCGTATCCTTCGTCGCCGGCTAGGCGTAGTAAGTGTTCATCTTGGGCTCCGTAAGGTGGACGAAAGAAGGGTCGTAAACCCCTGCCCAGGATATCCCGGGCGATGTTTTCGGTCCTGGATATCTCTTCTCGAACCCGATCCTCGCCGACATCGGTCAGTTCGGCATGGGAATAGCCGTGATTGCCCAGGGAGTGGCCGGCGGAAGCGATGCGCCGGGCTTCTTCGGGGTATTCTTCGATCCATTGGCCGGTCAGGAAAAAACTCGCCCTCGCATCGTGGGATTCGAGTATGTTGAGGATCCTGTCGGATATTCCGCGATCCGATCCGGCATCGAAGGTGAGGGCCACCACTCGTTCCTCGGTGGGCCAGGTGTTTATGGTTTGGGCCGAGCTTTCGGCTCCCACGATGGTCGAGGAAGCCAGGGTGAAGATTACCGCAAGGGCCAGCATGGCATTTATCTTCAAGTGAGGACCCTCCCCATTATTCGGGCTCGATGTTGTCCTTCTAATATTACCTCGACGGAGCTTCGACGAACAGGTTCCTTTTCCCCTTGGAGGATAGTGCCGTGGGCGTCAGAAATACCTAATGAAGAGGTGACTGTGCAGAGGGGAAGGGTGATCATGGTAGTTGATCTGTTGATACGCGGCGGAGTCGTGGTCGACTCGGAGAAGGAGTATCGGGCGGATGTCGCCATAAAGGATGGCAGGATAGTGGGGATAGCCGACGGTATACCAGTGCAGGCCGACAGGGTTGTCGACGCATCCAATCGATACGTTATCCCGGGGTTGGTGGATAGCCACGTTCACATTCGTTATCCGGGCAATCCGGATCGCGAGGATTTTGCGACGGGCACCAGGGCGGCCGCCGCCGGGGGAGTTACCACCATAATAGAGCACCCGATTTCCGTACCGGCGGTAAGTTCCGCGGAAATATTGAAGGCGCGTCGGGAGGCTTGCGCCCCGGGAGCCTACGTAGACTATGCTTTCTTGGGCGCCGCAGGCGAGGATAACCTCGAGGATATCCCCGAGTTGGCGCGATCTGGCGTAGTAGGGTTTAAGACTTTCTTGCACGCTGCCCCTCCGGGCCGCGAGCGCGAGTTCGAGGGGCTGACCGCGACGACCGATGGCGGCCTTTACGAAGTGATGAAAACCGTTGCCTCCACCGATCTACCCGAGATAATCCACGCCGAGTCCGACTCGATAGTCAACTATTACATAGAGCGGATGAAGGCCGAGGGGAGAGGTGATATTTTCGCCCACCTCGACTCGAGGCCCGTGATCTCGGAGATCGTCAGTGCGGCAGGTGCCCTCGAAATGGCCCGAGATGCGGGAACGCGTCTCATAGTGGCACACATCAGCGGAGGGTCGGTGGCGGAGTACCTGGCCGATGCGAGACTTCGAGGGTACGAGGTTACGGTGGAAACCTGTCCCCACTACCTATTCCTGAGTAGAGACGATGTCGAACCGCTCGGACCATTCGCCAAGATAAACCCGCCGATAAGGCCGCAATCCGAAGTCGAAGGGCTTTGGGAAGCCATCGGTGACGGAACCATCGATTTCGTGGGTTCCGACCACGGACCATTCCTGGTGTCCGAAAAGGAGGCCGGCTGGGAGGACATGTGGACCTGCCCCGCGGGAGCCGTGGGATTGGAGACGACACTGCCGTTGTTCCTCGACGCCGTCAACGCCGGTCGGTTGACCCTTTCCGAGATGGTTTGGCTTCTCAGCGAGGGAGCCGCCAGGGAATTCGGTCTCTGGCCGCGCAAGGGATGCCTGGCCCCCGGGGCGGACGCTGATGTGCTCGTGGTAAATATGGACCGCGACGATAAAATCGACAGGGAGACGATGTTCACCAAGGCTGCAGACGCCGCGCGGCTCTATGATGGTCGAAGCGTTGTGGGTACTTTGGAACTCACCGTCGTTCGCGGTGAAGTTGTCTACGATGACGGTAATATCGTGGGTACCGAGGGATTCGGGAGGATGGTGACACCGTGAACATCGACGGAGAACGATTCCTCAAGGACATAGAGGACTTGGGGTCCATAGGGTACGAAGAGGGTCAGGGTGTTACAAGGCTGGCCCTGAGCGATGAGGACGTACGCGCTCGAGAATGGCTCAAGGATAGGATGGAAGAAGCGGGTCTCGACGTCAGGACCGACGGCGCGGGTAACGTGATCGGTCGCCTGCGGGGTTCAGATCCACAGGGCAAGACCATGGTGATCGGATCCCACCTGGATACCGTACCCCACGGTGGTAAGTACGACGGCGCATTGGGGGTGCTCAGCGGGTTGGAATGCGCCAGGGCCCTGGCGGAGGCGGGAATCGAACTCCCATGGGACCTCGAGGTTATCAATTTCACCGACGAAGAAGGGCACCACTTCGCCGGGACCTTTGGTAGTCGGGCGATGATGGGTACTGCGGCCCACGAGGAGATCTTTGGAAGGAAGGCCGAGGGTGCTCTTTCCCTGGCGGACTCATTCGAGCGCTTGGGTTGGGATACAGATACCATCGGGGATGCCCGAAGAGATCCCTCCGAATTTCGCGGTTATCTGGAAATGCACGTCGAGCAAGGGGGTACGCTAGAGCAACGGGGCATCTCCGCAGGCGTTGTGACGGGAATTGTGGGGATCTATCGATACGTGGTGGAGGTCATGGGGCACGCGAATCACGCTGGCACCACTCCGATGAATATCCGCAAGGATGCATTGGTGGCGGCGGCACCGGTGTTCAGCCTATTGCCGGAATGGGCGCGGGCGCGATCCGACGAAATGGTGGCCACAATAGGGGACGTAACCGTCTCACCCGGGGCTATGAACATCATACCCGGACATTGCAGGTTCACCGTGGAATTGCGTTCCCTCGAGGCCAGCGACATGGCCAGGATCCGGGATCGCCTCGATACTTGGCTGGATGACAATTGCCCCGATTCCGCCATGAAAACGGTGTACGAAAAGGATGGAGTATACCTCGACGACCAGCTGATGCAACTCATACACGAGGCGGCCGCGAAGGCGGATATCGAGGCGGTATCCATGCCCAGTGGGGCCGGCCACGACGCGCAAAGCTTTGCTCCCTACGTTCCCACGGCGATGATATTCGTGCCGAGCAAGGACGGTATCAGCCACAGCCCCGACGAGTATACGTCCGCCGAAGACCTCGTCAACGGTGTCGAGATCATGATGAATACCCTGCTAAAAGTCGCCGAGGCGGACTCCGAGGGCTGAGTTCCATCGGGCCAAGCCGCACATTATCACCCGAAGGCCGTGGCTTCCGCCGCGGCCTTCCTCCTGCCCTCATTTGGCACCGGGGGGTGTGAATGTTGACGAAGTTACCCCACATGCCCGAGGACGCGTGCGGTCCGATTCCCCACTCGGATTAGGGTGGGAGCTTTGTGTTATAGTATTTAAGGGGATGGTGATATGATGAAGTCCGCTTCGGTCGAACAGGTGCTTCGAGACCACGGTTTGCGCGTAACCCCTCAACGTATGGCAGTGCTCAGTTATATTCGCAGCTCATCGGATCATCCTACGGCCGAGGAGATCTACAGAGCCGTGCGGGGTGATCATCCTGCCATCAGCCTCAACACGGTTTACAAGAGCCTCGAGGCTTTCGAGAGGGAGGGGTTGCTCACCAAGTTCGTAATAGGTGATCGAAGCAACTACCGGTATGATTTCACCACCCGAGATCACATCCATCATCTCTGTGTCAGTTGCGGTCGAGTGAGCGATGTCGACTTGACCGATCCGGATTGTATTGCGCGGGTGCTGGAGGGAATATCGCACCCAGATCCCGGAGACGTCGAGCGGGTTGAGATCAATTTGATAGGCGAGTGCGGTGAATGTTTGCTCCGCGAAAGATCCCCTGAAGGGTGACCTCGATCCCGTGAAATGGCGTGAAAGAAGGCGGGGAAACCAACCCCGCCCCCCGGTCGATCCCTTCTCTAGATGAAAGAGAAGTCCCCGAAATTCTCCATATCCCTTACGACGGTCGTGATGATATCGGTGGCGGCCACCATGTCGCGGAAGTCACCCATCTCCACGGGTGAGTGTGAGTAGCGTCTCGGCAACGTAATGGATGCCGCGGCCACTCCATTCCCGGCCAGTTGCATGGATGATGCATCATTGTTGCCCCCGGCGAAGACCATCGGTTGGTAGGGGTGACCGCAGCTGTCGGCGGCTTCTACCAGGATCTCGCGGAGTCTCGGATGGGCCGAGAATTGCCCCCTCCTGCCGCTGACCAGGGCGAAAACGGGTCCCGCTCCGATGTCGGTGTGAAGCTGGTCGCGGCGAACATCGGGCGTGCCACCGCAGGGGATGGTGTCCAGGGCCAGGGCGAAGTCCGGCATTACCCGGTGGGCCGCCACTCCCGCTCCCCTCAGCCCGACCTCTTCCTGGACCGTAACCACTGCCCAAAACTCCCCACCGAAGTCCGAGTCGGCGACGTTTTCGAAGGCGTGCCATAACACCGCGCACCCGGCCCGGTCATCGAGTCCCGCTCCGGCAAACCGATTTCCGTCTCCCAGGACGGTCAATTC
>SLGS01000007.1 GCA_007136565.1 Clostridia bacterium
CGGCATCTCGGCCGGGGCCATGGCGCTGACCTGCCTGGACATCATGTCTTCGGCCGAACTGAGGTCCGCTGCGTGGGAGGAGTTCCTTTGGGCGGATCGTTGAGGGCGTAGCCGGGAGAAGTGACGGATCGTCGAAGTTACCGCGGGGATTTACGGGCACCGGACCGAGCGCGCCGGTGCCCGTTTCCGCCTACTCTCCCCCGGCCGATCGGGATACGTCGGATACGAAGCTTCGGACCACCGAGGCCCACTCCTCGGGATGTTCTATCATGACGTGGTGCCTGGCGCCGGTGAAAACGTGCATTCGCGCATCGTCGATGTCGTTGAAGTAACGCATGGCCTCCCCGGGGGACGTTCCAGGGTTCTCCCGGCTCCACGTCATCAACACGGGGACGCGAAGTTCCCGGGCCCATTCCCACATGAATTTCCCCCGGTACATCTGGTTGTTCCTGCTGTCATCTTCGGAGGATCCCGTGCTCTTCGCCCGCGCCGTGGCCGTCTCGACGTTTCGAACGGCGATTTCTAGGGCGAGGTCTAGGAGTTCATCGGTGATCAGGGACTTGTTCTCGAAGTTCTTTTCGAACTTCCTCCGAATCGCCTCCCTGCTGGGTTCACCCCCGAACAGCCACTTGGAGATGGCGAAGGGCCTGCGGGGTGGGCGGTGTTCCCTTCGATCCCCGTCCCAGACCACGTAGGGGTCATCCGGGCCCGCCGCGGCCCCGAGGCTATTTATCACGATGAGACTTTTCACCCTTTCGGGCGCCTCGTGGGCGATGTAGTTGGCGAGCCAGCCGCCCAGGGAGTTCCCCCCGACGTGGGCCACGAGATCCAATTCCTCCATGAAGCGGACGAGGAAGTCGCCCTGGGCCGCCATGAAATGGTAATCGGGCGAGGGGCAGGGAGTTCTCCCGAAGCCCACCACGTCCACGGCTACCACGTGCAGGTCCCCGGCCAGGTACCGGGCGGTCGGTTCGTAGTTGATCTCGGCGCAGGAAGTGGCCAGCCCGCCGTGTATCAGGAGGACGGTTTCACCCGTCGGATCTCCCCCTTCGATGTAGTGCGTGTCTATTCCGTCGACGTCTACGTATCGGCTCTCCATGGTATTCATTTCCTCAGCAAATCCTCCCCGCATTCCCCGGATATCACCGGTCGGATGGCGCGATCCAACCCGACGCGTGGCTCATCCTCACAGCGTCGAGTACCCTCTGAACCCTCAAGCCGTCCTCGAAGCTCGGACCGTCGTAGGCCCTCACATCCGCTGCGGCCGAGATGAAGCGATCCAGCAGCCTGAGGAAGGGTGCCTCCAGCCAGTAGGAGTCTTCGAGATCTCCCTCGGATCCTCCCCCGGGTATCAGGCGAAGTCTCTCGGGTATTTCCAGCGGGGCCAGGGTTTCGTCCCTTCGGGCGCCCAGCAGTTCCTCGTCCCCGACGTCTACTAGGGTACCCTCGGTGCCGTGCAGGGCGATGCGCAGGGGTTGCGGGTGCGCCACGGCGGAACCGTATACCAGGTTACCCAGGGCCCCGTTGGAGAATCGGATCGAAAAGGCGTAGCTGTCATCGCTGTCCACCCTGCGCATATTGCCGTCGCCGTCGGGGCGCTCCCGGATGACCGTTTCGAGTCCCCCGGCCACCCTTTCGATGGGGCCGCACCAGCCCATCAGGGCGTCTATGAAGTGCGAGGCCGAGGCCCCCAGGGCACCGCCACCTCGGGCGGCGTCGGACCACCAGCTCCAGGGCGAGTTGGGATCCGACCGGTGGGGGGTGAACCCGGAGAGGGATACGACGGTTATCTCCCCCAAGAACCCGTCTTCGACCAGTTCTGTCATCCTCGCCCGCACGGGCAGGTACCTGAACTCGAAGTCTATGGCGGCTACTACTCCGGCGCTCTCCGCGGCCCGGTACATCTCCTCGGCCTCGCGGGAATCCAGGGCCATGGGCTTTTCGCACAGGACGTGGATCCCCCGCTCGATGGCGGCCAGGGCCATGGGGCGATGCAGGTCGGTGGGAGTGGTGATGATCACGGCGTCGGGTTCTGTGTCCAGGAGATCTTCGAAACTCGTGGTGTAGTGTTCTAGGTCGAATTCCGCGGCTGTCTCGCGGGCGCGGTCTTCTCGCCCGCTGGATATGGCCGTGGCCCTTGCGCGCGGATGCCGGGCCAGGGCCGGCAGGACCACCTTCTTCGCGAATCCAGTTCCCGCCACGGCGAACTTGAGCAATGCTATCTCCCCTTTCGATGACCGAGATGGTGGAATGGCGGTCACTCCTCGATGGATACCGGTAACGAAAGACTACCTCGACGGCGCGTGCGAAACACGACACCCCCCCGCGAGACGCCGATCTCGCGGGAGGGTGTGGGAGGGGGTTGATCTCAGAAGACGTCCCGTTCGGAGGAGGTCCTCTTTATCTCTTTACCCGGATCCACCTTGCTTATTCCGGCGGGGATGGATTCGCCGATGTTCATCTCGTCCAGGGCTTCACCCACCGCCGCCATGTCCGACAGGTTGGCCTCGGAGTAGTTGCGGCAGATGGTTATTCCCTTCGCCCCACCCTCGTAGGATGCCCTGACGGCAGCCTTGATATCCTCTTCGGTGTTGGTGACGTCGCCGATACCCTGGACGCCGACACCCAGCCCGGGGTAGACGGCCACCTCGGGACTGAGGGCCCGCACCGTTCGGGCGGTCTCGTTGAACACGTACTCGGCGCTGAAGCCGGTGTTCTCCAACTCCTCGTACGGAGCCTCGTCCAGCTGGAGCACCCGGTATAGGAGCTTGGTCGCCTCCGCCGCCTCGAAGTCCCCGAGGATGGACCGGGTGTACCCGTCGACGATGCCGTGGAACCTGGGTCCCGCGGCCACGTGGTACATCACCGGCTTTATCCAATCGGCGAACTGCTTGAACTCGGCGAGGTCGAACTGGGCGCGCATGAAGGGGTTAAAGGTGTTTATGTATTGCCACACCATCTGGCCCACGTACGCATCCGGTTTCAGCCACTTGACGGTGCCGTACACGTCCTTGGCGAGATCCTTGTGGCTTTCGTGCCACATCTTTTCGTAGGGGAATATCATGGGGTTGTGAAGTAGTATCCTCAGGAATTCCACCAGGTGCCCGTCCGTGGGCTTGATCCCGGTTCGGGCCCTGTCGAAGTATTTTTCCAGCTCCAGGTATCCGCGGCGCGCTTCCTCGGGGTCGAAACCGAACTCCCGGGCCCGTTCCCGGCAATAGCGGCAAAAGCAAGTGGACTCCTGTCCGTCCATCATGAGCATCATGGTGCCCTTGCGCTCGACTCCCCAGAGGAAGCCGTCGATGTCGTAGTTTTTGAAGTGGTTCTCTATGACGCAGCGCCACCAGGTGATGTACTCCGGATTGTTGACGCAGGGACGCCCCGTTCGGCGGCCGTGGGCGTCCACCTCCAGCACGTGCACCCATCCCGGTATGTTGAGGGAACGGGGTTCGGTCCGGGATGTTTCGCAGTAGTAGGGGTAGATGCCCATGCCCCTCTTCTTGGCGGGCTCGGATATCAGTTCGAGGAAGTCCACGCCCTGGTACAGGGGATCCGGGGCGGTTATTTCCTTGAGGTGGGTGGCTTCGTAGTAGCGGGGATCGGGTTGTATCATGGCTCCGCCCTGCAGGTTATCGGGTTCGCTCTTGCCGTGGTCCGGGTACCAGTCGGTGGCCCGCCCGGCGTTGCCGCGGCTCCACGACACCGTGGAGGGTATCAGGGCGTTTACGTGGGACTTCTCCTCCAGGATGTCGAGGACTTCCTCGACTCCCTCGTCCAAGAAGCTGACCAGTCCGATTTGGACGCCGACGAAGTTCCTCTCGCTCGGGTGTTTACGGGTGTCTCCCATAACGGATTATCCTCCTCGTTGGTGCTTTGTTTCTCGGTTGCATCCCGGGGACGGCGCGTTTCGATCTCAGCGTCCCCGGGTGGTTTCGTCCAGGGCCGCCGCGCAGGCATCGGCCACCCTTCGCACGTCTTCGTCGGTCATATACGGGTGCGAAGGAAGGCAGACTATCCGCCGGGCGACCTCCTCGGTGACCGGCAACATTCCCTCGCGCGCGCCCCTTTCCCGGAAGTACGGGTGAAGGTGGTCCGGGGGCACGTACATGGGCCCGGCGTCGATGCCCTCTTCCCGCAGGTTCGCTACGACGCGATCCCGGCATCCATCGGCCACGAGGATCGGGTAGACCCGGTAGCAGTGGGTGCGGTCTGCGGGAACGGTGGGCAGGACGCAGGGGGAGTCCCCGAGGGTCGCATCGTAGTGCGCGGCGATTTCCCTTCGCCGCAGCAGGTACTCTGGCATCCTCGGGAGTTTCACCAGCGCCACCGCCGCCTGTATCGTGTCCATGCGCTCGTTTAGTCCCTCTATGACCATGCCCGGTCCGGCGTCGGAGGGGGGCAGTGGATCGTCGTAATTGTAGGGGGACTGGGTTCGTCCGTAATGCCTGGCCCAGTTCAACCTCTGGTAGTAATCGAAGGAGTCGGTGGTGATGACACCGCCGCTCCCGATGACCCCGAGCATCTTCGTAGATGCCAGGCTGAAGCACGCCATGTCGCCGAAGCTTCCCGCCCGCCGGCCCCGGTATTCGGCGCCGGTCGCCAGGGAAGCATCCTCGATGAGGACCACGTCCGGGTACTCCTCGAGTACCTCCCCGATGGCATCCATGTCGGCCATGAGCCCGTACATGTGCGCTACGATGACGGCCTTCGTCCGCGGGGTCAGGGATTGCGCCAGGCTCTCGGGATCCATGTTGAAGGTCTCCGGCTCGATGTCCGCCCACTTCAGGTCGGCGTTCCGGTGTATCGCCGCCAGGGATATGGCCAGGTCGGCGTTGGCCACGCCGATGACCTCGTCCCCGGGCTGCACCCCCGCCGCCACCAGGGCGAGGAGTAGGGCGGAGGTCCCCGATTTCACGGCGACGGAATGGGATACCCCGCAGTAGCGGGCGAACTCGGCCTCGAAGGCGGGGACCTCGGGTCCCATGACGAAGCTGCCGCGCTCCAGCACCGCCCCCACGGCGGCATCGATTTCCTCGCGGTCTCGGCGATAATGCTCGGGCCCTCCACCCGTCAGGTGTATCCTGTTCCTATCCATCGCGATCTCCCCTCGGGCCCGGGTTCAGGTGAAAAACAGCGGGTTCTCCGGGACCAGCGCTCCGTCGCGGACTATCTCTTCGCCGTCGGCGAAGACCATGGCCGGGGAATAGAGGTTGCGCAGGTCCGCCAGCGGGTCCTGGTCCACCACGACGAAGTCCGCCACCAGGCCGGGCTCGACGGATCCGACGAAGGCGTCGATGCCGCAAAGTTTCGCGGCCTGCGATGTGGCACTCTTGATGACCACCATGGGATCGTCCACCACGCCGTACTCGATGTGAAGGGCCATCTCGTTGATCAGGGCGGCGGGCGGGGTGCAGGGGCTTCCCTGGTCGGTGCCCACGGCCATGTTGACCCCGGCCTTGGCGGCTCGGGCCACGCCCCGGGCGCGGTCGGGATCGGCGATCATCTTCTTCCTGCGCTCGATCTCCGCCTCGGGGATCCCGATCTCGTGGCCGTAGTGGGCCTGCATCCAGGAGGCCGAGAAGGTCGGTACCACGAAGGTGCCCTTCTGCAGCATCAGTTCTATGGTCTCGTCGGTGAAGTCGGTGCCGTGTTCGATGCAGTCGATGCCGGCTACGACCACCTGGTGGGCTCCCTCGGGGGTGGTGGCGTGGGCGGTCACCTTGCGCCCCAGGTTGTGGCTCTCGCCGATGAGGGCCGCCAACTCTTCGTCGGTAAAGGAGGGATTGGGCGTGGATGCGGACCCGGGGAACAAGAACGATCCCAGGGATGCCTGGGTGGCGATGACCTTCACCAGGTCGACTCCGTTTTTGGCCAGGTCCCGGACCATCTGGCGCACACCGTCGGGGCCGTCCGCCTCGACGCCGCACCACCAGCAGTGTCCACCGGTGGTGGTAATGGGCGGACCCGAGGCCAGGATCCTGGGGCCGGGAACCGTTCCGCCGATCATGGCGTTGCGCGCTTCGACCCCGAACCAGTGGACACCCAGGTCGCGGATGGTGGTGACCCCGGTTTCCAGGTAGCGGCGCATGTTGAGGGCGCTCTTCATGGCCGCCAGCGCCGTCGAGTCGTTTTCGGATTGGAGGCGAATGTCCGTCAGGCCGTCCCACGCCAGGTGCGCATGGCAATCGAAAAGCCCCGGGAGCATGGTCTTGCCCCCGAGATCCACTACCTTCGTCCCCGGTCCCGCCTCGATCTGCTCTTCGGTTATCGCTTCGAACTTACCGTCGCGGATCAGTACGTTAACGGAGTCGCGGGGTTTGTCTGAGATTCCGTCGATGAGTCTCGCGTTTTTCACGAGCAATTCCGCCAAGATGACCACCCTTCCTTCGGTGCGCCTGCATGATGGGTTGCGCCAATAAACTCTTGAGGCAATGTTTCATTCTTCGCCATCGAGCCCCTTCCTGCCTCCGCCCGTGGGCAAACCCGGGTGGATTGGGCGAAGGCCATGGATCCGGGGCATCGCCGTGCTTGGAGGTATTGGGAGAAGCGTCCAGAATGCCCCTTGGTGGCGATGCCAGCGGAGGCGCGAAGACGGCAGAAGGTTGGAGGAGGACCACATGGGAGATCCCCGATACGAGAGCGCGCGGGTTCTTGAGTTGGTTCGAAGGGAATACCCGTCCCTGACCCCGGGGTTTACGAAGGTGGCCGATTACCTACTGGAGAACCACCGGGAAGCCGCCTTCCTGACCGCGGCCGACCTGGCCCGCCGCTCGGGCGTGAGCGAGTCCGTCGTGGTGCGCTTCGCCGCACACCTGGGTTACGCGGGTTATCCCCAACTCCTCGGGGACCTCAGGGATTTGCTCCGCAGTGAGCTGGACGCCAACGGATCCGCTCATCGTCCCGACGAGGGGTCCCTGGGTCCGCACCTCGAACACGATGAACTGTTCCGCCGCGTGCTCCGGCGGGACGCCTCCAACCTCCAGGGCACGGCGGATCATCCGGCCAACCGGGCCATCGGTCGCGCCGTGGATGCCCTGTTGGCCGCCGACTCCGTCTATTGCGTTGGCATGCGGGGGCTGAACAACCTGGCCGGGCTCATGGGTTTCCTCCTCAACATGGCCGGCGTACCCACCCACGTCATAACCCTCGGGGACGCCACGATGTTCCAGCAGCTAAACCGCATTCACGCCGAGGACGTCCTGGTTACCTTCGCCTTCCACCGGTACACGAAGAGGACGACGCGGGCCCTGGAACTGGCCCGCGAGGCGGGGGCTACCACCGTGGTGGTCACGGATTCGTTGGCATCTCCGGCGGCGGGGGTCGCCGACGTGGTCCTCCTGGCGTCCGTGGAGACCGAGGCCTTCTTCAACTCCTACTGCGCCGCCGTGGGGATCATAAATGCCTTGGTGATCTCTTGCGCCGTCAGGGATCCAGACCGATGCGAGGAGTCCCTTCGCC
>SLGS01000115.1 GCA_007136565.1 Clostridia bacterium
CCTGGATGATCCCTGCGCAGCTCCCCGAGGAGATCCAGGGCGAAAGCGGTGTTCGCCGACACCAGGCCTTCGTCCAATTCGTCCACGGGTTCGGGCAGAGCACCGGCCGGACCCGTCGCGGGGAGGGCGGAACACCCAGCAACCGACAGACATACTACCAGGGAAACCAGGGCCAAAGACATCATCGGGCGATCCATGCAAGATCTCCTTTCAAATCCGTAAGTTGCCCCGCCGTTCGTGGAGGCGGGGGATCTAGAACCCCGAACCATTCACGATGCCCAGGAATAGAATGGAGGAGGTCGCACTGTCAGCGATGGCGAACACGAAGGGGCTATCGGCCCTAAAGGTCGTCATTTGCGGCATCGATGTTACACCGATCTCGACCGATGTCGCAGCCGCAGCCTCGGTTCCACTTTCGTCGACGGTGACGAAGGCCTTGTGTTTCACGTCCTGGATGAACACGTTTTCCGACGCAGTGATGGGATACATCCCGGAAAAGTCGGCGTCAGCCTCATCGAAAGCGACCGCCATTCCGAGGTTTCTCAACGGATCCGCGAGCGAGGCTTCGAACTCCACCGTGAAACGCGGTATCGAGAGATTCACCTTGGTGGGGGAAAGCCCCTCGACTACTCCGTCCCAAGATTCCGAATTCATTCCGTCGATCAATCCATCGACGTCTTCGCCTTCATCGGGCAGTAGGATATACATGCTCAGCCGCTCTTGTCCGTACGGGATGGCCACCGCTTTGAAACCATCGCCGTCGTGGTAGGGGTAGTCCCCCTCGCGGTTCATGAAGGGTACCCTTACCCTATCGTTTGTGCGATGGAAGTCGTCCTCCCGGGTCATTTCCGGGTCGAACTCCTCCGTCCAGCTACCCCCGAAGTAGATGGCGTTTATCAGGAACATGATGGAGTCCGGACGGATATCATCGAGCATGTCCTCGATTCTTCCTCGCGTCGCCTCCTCCACCCATGAGTTGATTATATCCGGGGCACCCGGATCGTCGAAGTCCAGCTCCCTCGTTTCGGCTCCGTAGTATTCCTGGTTGGTCTTCAGGAACTCTTCTTTAAAGGGCATTCCCTGGCGCGCCCAGATGGAGTTGGCGATGCTCAGTTCCAGTTCGGGATCCGGGTTCTTGAGTATGGTGAGCAGATCGGCGAATCCCCGGTTAACCCGATCCAGGCTCATTTCGCCCAGTCGCAGGGTTCGGGCCATGGCGTCGAAGGTTTCGCCGTCGGCGCCGTTATAGGTCATGGCGAGTGCCAGCGACACGCTGGCCGGGGAGAAGAACAGGTCTTCTCCTGGATGATCCCTGCGCAGCTCCCCGAGGAGATCCAGGGCGAAAGCGGTGTTCGCCGACACCAGGCCTTCGTCCAATTCGTCCACGGGTTCGGGCAGAGCACCGGCCGGATCCGTCGCGGGGAGAGCACAACCCGAAAGCATTAGGGTTAGGATCAACATAGCGCTCAGCGCGGCATGCGACATCGTCTTCATCTCCACCACTCCTTCATTCCCTCTGACTATCGATGCATTCCAAGAGTTCCATCGGGGGATCGCAAAGATATCGGAGATAAATCGCTGCGAAGGGTGGATTAATTGTTTCGAATTGGGAATGAATACTTTGAAGTGCCATTTCGAGTGGATCACATCGAGGGGGGAATACATTGGCAGAGGTTAAGTGTGCCCAATGCGGGGTCACCAAGGGTAAAGATGACAAGGGTTGGAAAGAATGTGCGGATTGTGGCGCGACGTATTGTCCGAGCTGCCTGGGCCGTATGCAGGGAGAGGATGAGAAGATTCGCGCCCTCAAGGATGATCCCCACCGGCGAGTACTGGCCACCTGCCCGAGCTGTGCTGGAGATCTCGCCCTGATGGACTGGGTCTGACCGGCTTGGGTTGCAGGATTCGACCTTCCGGTCGGCCAAGAAGTACCCGGTGACTCGATTTCGATCAACTTAAGGCGGACGATTGCGGAAGGAGTGAAAGTCTTGGCAGATGTTAAGTGCGTAGAGTGCGGAAAAGAAAGAACTCAGGACCAAAAGGGTTGGGTCGAGTGCGAGGATTGCGGAGCCAAGTACTGCCCTAACTGCATGGGGATATCCCCCCAAGAGACGCTTGAATCCGACCACTATACAGACATGCTGAAGGCTTGCCCCAAGTGTAAAGGCAATCTGGCCAACCTCGATTGGACCTGATGCCCTTCTGAACTATGGCCAAGTAGCCAATATTCGTACCGAGGGATTCCGGCAACGCTCGGGGTCCCTCGGTCTATTCTCGGGTTCCCCCGGGATAAACGCCCGCGTTCGCGTCGGCTCCTAGATCACCCCCCGTGTGGACACCTCCCCTCGGTTATTGAAGTAAATTCGACAGGTCTTGGGATCAACGGATCTCTCGTGTTAATCCCGCGCCCCTTACCTTTCGCGCCCGTATACGAAATGTATGCAAGCATGGGCCGGTGGCTAAGAATAACGCTTACCCAAAGAATCCCATTGCCGTAATGAGCAAATTTGGTCGGGGGAATTTTTCCGGGTGAGAAGGATCCGTTCATTGCTTGTCGAAGATTCTGCATCATAGTTCTAATTTGACACGCATACTGCAATCGAACGAGGGGACGGTACACACACTGTGGCAAGTCAAAATAGCCTCAACGGTTTGATCGCTGCAAACGCGGATAACCTCACCGGAGCGGAACGGCGGGTCGCCGATGTCCTGCTCAAATCGGAAGAGGTTGCCGCACTATATACCGCCGGTGAGATAGCACAAATGGCCGGCACCAGCGATTCGACGGTCATCCGATTGGCTCGTACCCTGGGCCTCAGTGGATACCTCGAAATGCAGCGCCTCGCGCGTCGGAAAGTCATAGAGGAGTTACATAGTCGGACTTCCGACAGGCTTCACGCAGCGGGGGCGACGTTGAGCAACTCCGACCTCATCGGCAGGGTGTTTGCCAAGGATGTCTCCAACCTGGATATCAGCGCTAAGAACCTTTCCCGCGCTGTATTTTCCGACCTCATTTCCCAGATGGTTTCCGCTCGCCGCGTCTACATCGTCGGTTCCCGGACGGCCTCGTCCTCGGTCAGTCTACTGGCCTTTTGCTTGAGGCTTCTCAGGGAAGATGTTCGAGCCCTCACGGGCCAGTTGGAAGAGGATTTCGACAAGTTGCTGGAGGCGGGGCCCGAGGATGTAATGCTCGGATTCTCCATGGCTAGATACGCCAGTCATACCCTTTCGGTCATGCAGATCGCGGGATCGAAGGGAGTGAGTCTCTTCGGAGTCACGGACAGCATGATATCTCCCGTCAACGGGATAACATCCAAGATCCTGTTGCTCAGTAACGACTCGCTTTCGGTTACCCCTTCACCCACGGCCGTAGTGGCTCTGATTCACGCTATAGTGGCCGCCGTCGGTGTTGAGTTGAGTGAAGACGGCGGTGCCGTCGAAGCGCGACTGGGGGAGCTGGAAGAGATGTACGATTTGACCGACATGTATTGGCGGGAAAAGTAGCCCGACCACGGGTGAACTCGACTCGGCATCTGTCGCGTACATGTAGCCGGATCTATGGCATGAACATGGATCCCGTCGGAAAGGGAGCGGGCTTCGTACCCGAGATTGCCACGATACCAAAGAGATCAACCAGCGATTTGCCTGAGGCAGGACTCGGTGAAAGGCGGTTTAGGGCAAAGTGGAATACACCGAAGAGATTCACAGTTACCTGAAAGATCACAGGGATGAGCACGTGAGCAGGATCCAAGACCTCATTTCTCGTCCCAGCGTTTCCACCGAGAATCTCGGTATACGGGAGATGGCCCAGCATCTCGCCGGGCTATTCTCCGATTTGGGGTGCGACGATGTAAGAGTCTTTGAAACTCCCGGGCATCCCATCGTTTACGCCCACATGGACGTTGGCGCGGAGAAAACCCTCATCATATACCTAATGTACGATACGGTAGCCATTATGCCCGACGAGGAGTGGATCTCACCTCCCATGGAGGGACAGATCGTGGATATGCCCGATCTCGGCCGCTGCATAGTCGGCCGGGGGGCCGTCAATACCAAGGGTCCCCTGGGAGCCTTCGTCAATACGGTGGAGGCAATCATGGCTACCACCGGCACCCTTCCGGTGAATCTCAAGTTCATAGCGGAAGGCGAAGAGGAAATGGCCAGCAGAAATCTCGGGGGCTTCATAGCCGAGAACGTGGACTTGCTCGCCGCCGATGCGCTCTTCTTCCCTTCGGCACGGCAACAGGATTCGGGCAGGGTGATGGTGACCCTGGCATCGAGGCGAGGCATCACCTTCGAGCTGGAATGCAGTAGTAAGGCATGGGGTCGCGGACCGGAGTGGGAAATTCACGCCGGACAGGGCGCGCTGATCGACAATCCCATGTGGCGATTGGTCGAAGCCCTGAACTGCCTGGTGGAACAAAATGGCACAGAGATCAAGGTTGATGGATTCTACGACAATATTCTTCCTCCGGATGAAGAGCAGTCTAGGCTCCTCGATAGATTGGCCGAGCAGTGGGACGAAGAAGATCACAAGCGAAAGCATGGGACAAAACGTTTCATAGGAGACGTCTCGGGACGCGACGCCCTCGAACAGCTGCTCTTTAGGCCTTACCTCGGCATAAGGGGGTTCTACGGTGGGGATACCAGGCCCGGTGGTGTCACCGTGACCCAGGCCATCATTCCCAACCGGGCGGTTTGCAAGATCGGCGGCTCCCTGGTTCCCGATCAAGACAAGTACCATATAGCCGATCTCATCAGAAAGCATCTGGATGACAACGGCTACGAAGACGTACAGATGCGCATGAGGGAATCTCCAAATCCCCATTCTGACGATACGTGGAGGCGCATCCACGCGGACGATCCACTGGTCGAGGCACTTATAGCCTCCAACGAGCAGATGGGCCTGGAAGTGGAACTTTGGCCGCGAAGTGCGGGAGGCTGGCCGGGCCACCTCTTTCAAAAGTTCCTCGGCACCTCTTTCATTTCGGGAGGGTCGGGGCGGGGTGGTAGCGCCCACGCGCCCAACGAGTACCTGGTGCTGGACGGACTCCCGGGAGTGAACGGGATGGTGGAATTGGAAGAATCCTATGCGAGATTCCTGTACGAGTACGCTGCCATCGCTGGCAGGTGAAGATTCGGTAGTCCGAGTGGTCACCGGGTAGCTTCGGCCGGGGCCACCTTAGCGGATTATAGATCGGTCGTCGACATTTGAGAGCGGGCGAGTAAACGCCCCGGGTGACGTCGACGCAGGTCAACCAAAAAGGGGGATCGAATTGACAGACTTACGCAGGTGGACACTTCTGGCGATATTGATTGCGATCGTGGCGGTTATGTCCGTCGCGTTCGTGGGCTGTGGACCCGCGGCAACGGAACCAGCAGATCCCGACGATGAAACACCCTCGGATGATCCGGCGGATCCGGACGACGAAGATGCAGAGATTCCGACAAATCTCCTAATGGGTAGAGTGGGGCCACCGGATATTCTCAATCCCCTGAAGGCCCGGGGTGGAGCCACCGCTTTCCCGATCAGTCAGATCTATGGAACTCTAGTAACCTGGGACAATAACCAGGAATACGTCGGCTTCGGAGCCGACAGCTGGGATGTCTCCGACGATGGCAGGACCTATACGTTCTACCTCAATCCCGATAACGTCTGGCACGATGGGGAACCGGTCGTCGCCATGGATTACAAGATGACCTTCGAACTCTGCTCGAATCCCGATAGTTTCGCCATCGCCTATTCGGACCTGATGACCATTGAGGGTACTGAAGAGTATTTCGAGGGCGAAGCCGACGAGATCAGCGGTATCGTAATCGTCGACGATCATACCCTCGAGATCACCACCAAGGCGCCGGATGCGGTAGCCCTGCTGGCCTTTATGCAGCCGGTCTTGCCGCATCATATCCTCGGCGACGTCGACCCGGTGGACCTCGACGATGATCCCTTCTTCAACGACCCGATAGGGTTCGGTCCCTTCAAGTTCGTAGAATACGTCACGGATACCTATCTGTCCCTCGAACGCCACGATGACTTCGTCCTCGGCGTTCCGGGCATGGAGACGGTCATCATCGACTACTCGGATTCCACCAACCACGTGGCCATGGCCGAGCGCGGGGAACTGGATTGGATCCGTCCGGGTAGTGACCTCGATCGCGTGGCCAACTATCCGCATATGAAGATCTACACCGGTGGACCGTACGGATACCACCTCAACCGCCTCAACCACAATCGCGAGCAATTCCAGGACGTCCGAGTTCGCCAGGCATTGACCCACGCCATCGATCGCGAGGGTATGCTCCAGACTGCCGGCCAGGGCAACGGTGAAGTGGCCCACGCTCCCTTTATCGCACCCTGGGTCGATATGTCCGGCGTCGTCAAGTACGATTACGATCCCGATCGCGCCCGCGAGCTGTTGGAAGAGGCCGGATGGGATGAGGACTACGTCATCGAGTACCTGACCTTCGATCATCCGCGCTACACTGACATGGGTGCCATCGTCGAGAGAAACTTCGACGCCGTCGGTGTCAAGATGGAGATCACCCTGGGTGACTTCAACGCCATGAACGGTCGATACAGGAACAACGATTACGATATCTACTCCGGATACTTCATGTTCTCCGACGATCCCCACAAGCTGGCCACCAGCTGGCATTCCGCTTCCACCGAGAATTGGTACAACGGGTACACCAATCCTCGCCTCGATGAACTGTTCGACGCCGGACGCGCAACCTTGGATGTCGAAGAGCGCGGCCAGATATACGGCGAGATCGTACAGATTCTCACCGAGGAAGCCGTCGAGATCGGTACTTACGGGGGAGACAGCCATAACGCCCTCCACAAGAACGTAGAGGGTAAGCACGTGCGCGACTTCTATCACTTCATGCAATTCCAGGATATCCACAACCTGTGGGAGTGGGAGTGGGTCGGCCCTCGCTAAGTCGGAGTCTTGTGAGCAACACGGGTTCCCCGGGCTGCAGCCCGGGGAACCCGCAACAATCGCGACAACAATTGTATCCCTCGGGATGACCCGCGGGGGTCGGTGGGAAAGAAGGTGTGCAGGTGGGCACTTATATCGCAAAGAGACTCATGGCGATGCTCCCGGTCATGATAATTGTCGCCTCCGTGGTCTTCTTCATAGTCCAACTGATGCCAGGAAGCGTGGTGGACTACATGTTCGGGGGAGACCTGGGAGAGGAGGGCGGCGTTCCGCCGGTGGGAGCGGAGAGGATCCGGGAGAGCCTCGGGTTGGATCTTCCCGTGCACGTCCAATATTGGAATTGGTTGAAACGCGTGGCGCGGTTGGACCTGGGTAGATCGATGATGACCAGGCGACCGATTAGCGAAGCCATCATGGAGAAGTTCCCGCCAACGTTGCTATTGATGGGTACCGCTCTATTGATCGGGATCATCATCGCCATCCCGGTGGGGGTATTCTCCGCGGTCAAACA
>SLGS01000051.1 GCA_007136565.1 Clostridia bacterium
GAGGAGAACCACTCTTTAGAAGCTCCATCAATTCGTCCATGAGAGCGCCTCCCTTCGAGGACTGTGTCGAAGGTTGTATTCGTTACCTAGAGGGCGATTTCTTCGGTTGAACCGGGTTAAACTATACACCAAAGGATATACCGGTGGAAAGGAAGGCCTTTTGCGCTATTTCGAGATGCCCGGGGCGGATACGTTACCCTCGCGGGGAGACTGTGCTAGAATCTCTGGGGAAGGGAAGGCTATATGCTCAAGTGGATAGTTTTGTCCGTCGTCCTCGATAGGATCACCAAGGAACTGGTCGTCATCTCCCTGATGCCCGGAGAGTCCGTGGATTTCCTCGGCGGTTTCCTTCGCCTGACCCACGTCACCAACGCCGGGGCGGCCTTCGGCATGCTGTCCGATCATACGAGCTTCTTGGCGGCGATCAGCCTAGCGTTGATCGGGGCGATAATCTGGTGGTACGCCAGGTACGTACCCCATTCGGAACGCGGCCTCGGCGGCGTAGCCGCCGGCTTATTGATCGGTGGAGCCACGGGCAACCTCATCGACCGCGTGCTGCGGGGATACGTCATAGATTTCTTCGACCTGGGTTTCTGGCCGGTATTCAACGTGGCGGACATAGCGGTGGTGGTCGGGTGCGGCCTGGTCTTTCTCTTGGTACTTAGGAATCCCGAGTCGATAAAGGGAGGCATCTCCGAATGAAATCCGTAGATCCCGGTCCAGGAATGGACCAGGGTACGCAGGTTTTCGAGGGGGTCGTCGAGCCGGAAGACGGGGGAATTCGCCTCGATGTCTACCTGGCTCGCAACACGACGAACGCGTACTCGAGGACGTACCTTCAAAACCTGGTTCGCGATGGACACGTGGAGGTCGACTCCATCGCGGTGAGCACCCCGGGCAAGCTCGTGGAGGAAGGCCAGAGGGTGCGCGTGGTCGTACCGCCGCCCACGACCCATACCCTGGAGCCCGAGGACATACCGCTGGACATAATCTACGAGGACGAGGATTTGATGGTGATCAACAAGGATCGCGATATGGTGGTGCACCCCGCTCCGGGGCATTACTCGGGAACCCTCGTCCACGCCCTGTTGCACCACAGCTCCGATCTTTCCACCATTATCGACCGAACCCGCCCTGGAATAGTGCATAGGTTGGACAAGGACACCACCGGGGCCATGGTGGTCGCCAAGAACGATACCGCCCACCTGGGGATTTCCTACCAACTGCAAAAGCGCAAGATGAAAAGGGAGTACCTGGCCCTGGTTCACGGTGTGCCGGACGTCGCTTCGGGCAGCGTGTACGCTCGAATCGGCAGGGATCCCGAGACGCGGTTCAAGATGCGCGTCGTTACCTCGGGAGGGAAGAGCGCCGTTACCCACTTCCACGTGGAGGAAGTGTTCGGGTCGGAATACTCGCTCTTGCGGTGCAACCTGGAGACGGGGAGAACGCATCAAATCAGGGTCCACCTGGCCTATATCGGCCTGCCCGTGGTCGGCGATCCCATGTACGGGTCCGGCTTGCCCACCCTGGGGTTGGAAGGGCAGGCCTTGCACGCTGCGAGACTCGTCCTGGAGCATCCCACGACGGGAGAAACCATGGAATTCGAAGCCCCCCTGCCCGAGGACTTCGAAGCGGTGCTGAGGGAGCTGAGGTAGGGGAGGGTTGGTCGACGGATGGCCTTCCCCCGCCTTTCGCGGGGTCGCCGGGGATCGAGGAGCAGATGTCCACCGGATACCGCCCCCGGGAGGATTCGATTTGACATCCGGATCGAGTATTGCTACCGTGAAGGGGATGTAGATCCATCCTTTAAATCGGCCCGGAGAGGCCGAAAAGGGGGTACCGAAAGTGTTGCACCACCGTAGACCGAGGATCATCTGCGAAAAACCAACGTCCGCGAGGCGGTGGCATAGGCTTCTCCGAGACGGGACAACGATCCCGCGGGAGATCTATTCGAGATACCGGAAGCCATGGGCTCCGGTTTTTTTGTGCCCAAATCCGCGGAACCAAATCAGGAGGAGGAGCCGACATGAGTCCCGACTTCCAGCTTAAGCAGAAGGCTCAGATCATGGACGAGGCGGCCATGGGCAGGGCACTGGTACGAATCGCACATGAGGTAGTGGAGAAAAACAGTGGAACCGACGGCGTAATCCTGGTCGGTATTCACCGGCGGGGCGTCCCCCTGGCGGAACGTTTGGCCCGGCAGATCGAGAGGATCGAGGGTGTAGAGATACCGTGCGGTTACCTGGATATCACCCTCTACCGGGATGATCTGACCCTGAGGCACGACAGGCCCCTGGTCCAGGGCACGCACATCCCGACCGACATCACCGGTAAGACCGTGATCCTGGTTGACGATGTCTTGTTCACCGGCCGCACTATCCGTGCGGCCATGGATGCCCTCATGGACCTCGGCCGACCCAGCTCGATCCAGCTGGTGGCCCTGGTAGATCGAGGTCACCGGGAATTACCTATAAGGGCGGACTTCGTCGGCAAGAACGTACCGACTTCGCGCCAGGAAGTTGTCGAGGTGAAGGTTCGAGATATAGATGGCGCCGAGGAAGTCGTCATCATGGAAAAAACGGGAGGGGATAACTCGAATGTCTGAATTGAAGCGCAAAGACATCCTGGGACTCGAAGAGATGTCCGCCGACGAGATGGAATTGATACTGGACACGGCCCAGTCCATGAGGGAAATCATCGATCGCCCCATCAAGCAGGTCCCGACCCTTAGGGGCAAGGGTATCCTCTCGCTATTTTACGAATCCTCCACTCGAACCAAGATTTCCTTCGACCTGGCGGCGCGTTACCTCAGTGCCGGTAGCGTCGGGGTCGCCAAGGCGGGAAGCAGCCTGGACAAGGGAGAAAGCCTCAGGGACACGGTCAGGAACGTCGAGGTCATGGGGCCCGAGTTGGTCGTTATGAGGCACCCCTCCGGCGGAGCCCCGCATTACCTGGCCAAGAATGTCGACTCCTCCGTGATCAACGCCGGGGATGGATACCACGAACACCCGACCCAGGGCTTGCTGGACATGCTCAGCGTCAGGCAGAAGACGGGAACGCTGGAGGGGCTCAAGGTCGCGATCATCGGCGACATCTTCCACAGCAGGGTAGCCCGGTCCGACATCTGGGGTTTCGGCCGCATGGGCTCGGAAGTTGTCGTCTCCGCGCCGACGACTCTATTGCCCCCGAATATCGAAGAGACCGGCTGTCGGGTCGAGCCCAGGGTCGAAGACGCCCTCAAGGATGCCGACGTGGTCTGCGTGCTGCGGTTGCAGCTGGAACGGCAAAAGCAGAGTTTCTTCCCCAGTGTGCGCGAGTATCACGCGCTGTACGGTATCGACGCGCGCAGGTTGGCCCTCGCCAAGCCGGGAGCCATCCTCATGCATCCGGGACCGATGAACCGGGGCGTGGAAATAACCAGTGATATCGCCGACGGTCCGCAATCGATCATTCTCGAACAGGTGCCCAACGGAGTCGCCGTCCGGATGGCCCTCCTGTACCTGTTACTAGGGGGAGGCGAATGAGCATGAACAAGATACTGATCAAGGGTGGACACGTCATCGATCCCTCAAACGATCGCGATGGCATCGCGGATTTGCTGGTCGAGGGGAACCGGGTAGCTGCGATAGGTGACCAGCTGACCGTCGAGGGAGCCGAGATCATCGATGCCAAAGGCTGCACGGTAACCCCGGGCTTCGTCGACCTGCACGTTCACCTGAGGGAGCCGGGATTGGAGTACAAAGAGGATATCGCCTCCGGAACCCGGGCCGCCGCGCGCGGTGGATTCACGTCCATCGTTTGCATGCCCAACACCTCACCCGTTATCGATGACGAAACCGGCGTTCGATTCGTGTTGGATCGGGCCGCCCGCGACGGAGTCGTACGGGTCTATCCGGCCGGCGCAGTCACCAAGGGTCAAAAGGGAGAGGAGTTGGCAGAGCTCGGCCTCATGTACGAAGCCGGGGCGCGCATGTTCAGCGACGACGGCCTGCCGGTGATTTCCGCCCGCGTGATGAGCACGGCCCTGACCTACAGCAAGATGTTCGGGGTTCCCATTTCGACCCACCAAGAGGATCCCACCCTCGCCGGCGATGGCGCCGTAAACTTCGGGCGCATCTCGACCCTGATGGGCCTTCCCGGTATGCCCGAGGAAGCCGAAACGGTCATGATCGCCCGGGACATCGAATTGTGCCGGAGGGTCGGGGGGCACCTTCATATCGGGCACGTCAGCACCGCCAGGTCGGTGCAGTTGATCGAAAGGGCGCGCGAGGAAGGGATCAACGTAACCTGCGAGGTCACCCCGCATCACCTGACCCTGACCGAAGACCTGGTGAAAGAGTCGGGGTACGATACCAACACCAAGATGAAACCACCGCTTCGCACGGAAGCCGACCGAAGGGCCCTCATATCCGCGCTCCGCGACGGGGTGATCGACGTAGTGGCCACGGATCATGCCCCCCACAGCTTCGACGATAAGGACAAGGAATACATCTTCGCGGATAACGGGATAACCGGGCTCGAGACAGCCTTCGCCCTGCTGCACGATCGCTTGGTATTGCCCGGCGACATCCCCCTGGATCGACTGGTAGAAGCCATGACCACCGCTCCGGCTAGATTGTTGGGTGTGGAGGCGGGCAGCCTTAAGGAGGGAGCGATCGCCGACGTCACCATATTGCGCACCGACTCCGAGTGGGCGGTAAACCCGGGGGACTTTGCCTCCAAGGGCAAGAACACGCCCCTGGTGGGTTGGAGCCTCACCGGCAAGGTTGAGACCGTCCTGGTGGACGGTAATATCGTGCTGCGGGGGGGCGAACTGGTATGAGCAGCGCCACCGATGCGGATCTACACCTGTTCGAAGCCCGGGTGGCCCATAACGCCCCCGAGGGCACTGCCAGGCGGCTGACGTTGGCCGTGGACGAACCCATCGATCCCAACCCGGGACAGTTCCTCCAGGTTGGGAGATCCGGATCCGAGACGTATCTTAAGCGCCCCTTGAGTATTTCGGACTGGGATGCCGCCCGGGGACTACTGGAGCTGCTCATCCTCCCGGTGGGTAGGGGTACGCGCCATATCGCGTCCGCCAGGCCAGGAGAGATGCTGACTCTGTTGGGTCCCCTCGGCCGCGGATTCCCGTCGCCGGATGAACTTGGAGCCGCACCGCTCCTCGTCGGCGGTGGCATCGGAAGCGCCCCGCTGGTGTTCCTGGCGCGCCGACTGGCTGCGTCGGGGAACCCTCCGACGACCTTCATAGGGGCTTCCGATGGGCAAAGGCTCGCCGGGGAGAAATCCCTCGCGGGCTGCAGTCGCAGGCTGGTGCTCGCCACCGAGGACGGGAGCCGAGGCGAGATCGGGATGGTGACTTCGGTGATCTGGGAGCACCTCGACGGGCTGGAGGGAATCACCTCCATAGCAGCGTGCGGCCCGGCGGGTCTGCTCGAGGCGGTGAAGATCCTGTCTGATCGCCTGGGAGTTCCCGCCTTCGGATCCTTCGAAGAGCGCATGGCGTGCGGGGTCGGAGCGTGCCTGGGTTGCGCCATCCCCATGGCCAAGCCCGGCGACGGCAAGAAGTATCTGCGAGTATGCGCCGATGGCCCCGTCTTCGCCCTCGAGGAGGTGGCGATATCGTGAAAACTGACCTGTCTATTCGATTCGGAGAATTGGAGTTGGCCAATCCCCTGGTGGCCGTTTCGGGTACCTTCGGGTACGGATTCGATTACGAACCAATAATCCCCCCTGAGACCTTCGGCGCCGTAGTAGTGAAGGGTACATCCTTGGAACCGTGGCCCGGCAATGCCCCGCCGCGCATCGTCGAGACGCCCTCGGGTATGCTAAACGCCATCGGCCTCGAAAACCCTGGGGTGGACGTTTTGATCGAAGAGTATCTGCCGAGATTGGCCGAGCGGGACACCAAGGTCATAGTCAACGTCGTCGGCAGGACCGTGGACGGCTACGTCGGGGTCGCGGAGAAGCTCGACCAGCGCCCGGAAGTCCACGCCCTGGAACTGAACGTCAGTTGCCCCAACGTGGATGCCGGTGGAATGAGCTTCGGTACGTCGCCGGAGGCCGTCGCCGAACTCATCGGCGCCACCCGGCGCGTGACGCAGAAACCACTCATCGTCAAACTCACCCCCAACGTCACCGACATCACCGTCGTGGCTCGAGCAGCCGAGGAAGCGGGAGCGGATGCACTGAGTCTCATCAACACCCTTCTCGGTATGGCCATAGATACCGAGACCGGAAGACCCATACTGGCCAACGTTGTCGGGGGGCTGTCCGGCCCCGCGATTCGGCCGGTGGCACTACGATGCGTATACCAGGCCCGCGCAGCTACGAACCTACCCATCATGGGTCTCGGGGGCGTTTCCTCCGCCGAAGACGTCGTCGCTTTCATCATGGCGGGGGCCTCGGCGGTGGGGATAGGCACTGCGATGTTCGCCGATCCGCGGACGCCCGGGCGTATTGTGGAGGAACTGAAGGAGTATCGCTCGCGATACGATGAATGGCCGATTGGGAGGGCCCACCAATGAATGCGATGGACAGGATCATCGTCGCGTTGGACACGCCGGACCCCAGCGTCGCCGGGGAAATGGTGCAAAGGCTGGGACCGGAGCTAACCCACTTCAAGACGGGGCTGGAGTTCTTCTGCTCCGGCGGACCCGGGGCCGTGGAGGCGCTGCAAGATTCGGGAGCGCGGCTCTTTTTGGACCTGAAGTTACACGATATACCCAACACCGTCGCCGGGGCGGCGAGATCGCTGGCGAAACTGGACGTGTGGATGACCAACCTTCATGCCTCCGGGGGCGCTGAAATGATGCGCGCCGCGCGAGAGCAGTTGCCGGATACGATTCTGCTGGCGGTCACGGTTCTCACGAGCTTCGACGAGAAGACTTTCCAAGAGCACGTCGGAACCGATGCATCCGTGGAGGACACCGTCCGTCGATGGTCCGTCTCGGCGCGCGAGGCGGGACTCGACGGAGTGGTCTGCTCTCCCAGGGAAATTTCCACCGTCCGAGGGGAGCTGGGCGACGACTTCCTCATCGTTACCCCGGGGATCAGGCCCCAATGGGCTGCGAAAGGGGACCAGCGTCGCGTAACGACTCCCTCGGAGGCGTTGCAACTCGGTGCCGATTACCTGGTGGTCGGGCGTCCCATCACGGGCGCACCCGATCCCCGCGAAGCGGCTGGCAGGATAGCCCGGGAAATCAGTGAATTCGAAGGGAGCGATTGACGTGGCATCGTACGGAAACTGGGAAGAGTTCGAGGGGCTGGCCGAAGAGGAAATCATCGAGGTATTCAAAGACACCGGCGTATTGTTGGAGGGACATTTCAGGCTGACATCCGGGAAACACAGCCCGCGGTTCCTGCAGTGCGCGCAGGTGCTGCGA
>SLGS01000091.1 GCA_007136565.1 Clostridia bacterium
GTGTGACGGCGCCCCAAGTTTCTTGCAACGTAAAACGGCAGTACCCTGAGGTACTGCCGTTTGGTGCGAAGTCTACACTATTAGAAGGGGAAGGAAGAGCCTCCGCCGCCGTCGATGACCTTGATGTTGGTGGCCTGAAGTCCCTTGGGGGACTCGACGATGTCGAAGCTCACCCGCTGGTTCTCCTCGAGGGTCTTAAAGCCCTCCTGATCGATCTCCGAGAAGTGGGCGAAGACGTCGTCTCCGTCCTCCCTCTCGATGAAGCCGTAACCTTTTGCCGCGTCAAACCACTTAACTGTTCCTTCTGGCAACCCAATACCTCCGTACGAGCGACTAGCTGCCTTCCACGCACTTTTTTCGGGAAGGATGAAGCATGGCAACCTCGCCCAAATTGTTCTTGGATCTCTTTAAGATCCACTGCACCGCTGTTGCTTCA
This sequence comes from Clostridia bacterium, assembly GCA_007136565.1. Taxonomy (GTDB): domain Bacteria; phylum Bacillota; class Sulfobacillia; order SLMV01; family SLMV01; genus CSSED11-154. The sequence goes on from SLGS01000091.1 coordinate 437, forward strand.
TCCGGGTACAGCCTGAACACATTGTACTGTATGTGTGGCGGTAGCGCAACTGGACCACACCAATCAATCTGGAATCCGCCGATTCCGCGCGGCGGATATCGGTGGGGGGACACTCCCCGGGCTTTGCCGACCAGGTCCCCAACGCAGTTCGCACGGGATATATTGCACCCTGCCGGGACGGGTGCCGGTCAATCGTCGGCTCGCGACTCACTAGGGCTCCGAGAATCACCCGGGAGCCAGGAATTGATATTCGTGGCTCCCGGGGTGTTCAGCCCGACATCATTCTCGTGGACCGGCGCCCCTTCGGTGTGTCGACCTACACCCGGAAGGCATCCTGGAGATATTCCATCTGCTCGGGATTGAATTGCTCGAGACCCGATGGATCCTTGCGCCGATCGGCCAGGGAATCTTCGAAAGTATCTCTTTCCACTCTATAGAAGACTCCGATCGGGATTTCGTCTCCCCACATGTGGGACAACCGCAGGGCCGCATCGCGGTCCGTGGTGTCGTGGTCCCGAGGGATCTTCGTAACTCTGTCTCGATACCATGAGTTGGTATTTATTCGGTTGAAAGTTACGCACGGTTGGAGGATATCCACCAGGGCGTAGCCGGGGTAGCGTATGGCATCGACCAGCAGAGTAACCAGGTGATCTCCATCGCCAGTGAATCCCCTGGCCACGAAACCGGCACCGACAGACAGGGCGACCGAAAGCGGGTTGAACGGTACGCTGGTGACGCCGGCGGTTTGCACCCCGGTCTTCATACCGAGATCGCTCGTCGGGCTTGCCTGACCCTTAGTCAGACCGTAAACCTGGTTATTGTGCACGAAGTGGGCGATATTCAGATTCCGGCGGATGTTGTGCAGGAAGTGATTCCCGCCCTCGCCATATGTGTCGCCATCTCCGGATTCGACGATACATGTTAGCCCGGGGTTAACCGAACGCGAACCGACGGCGACCGGGAGCGCACGCCCGTGCAAGCCGTTGAAACCATTGGCATTGATGTAGTGGGGCATCTTGGCCGCCTGACCGATACCCGATATTAGCAGGATCTCCTCCGGGTTCGCACCTACTTCTTCCAGGGCCTCCGCCAGTGCCTTTCGAATGGAGAAATTACCGCAACCTGGGCACCAGGTGGGAGTATCGGTGTTTTCCAGGAATCTATTTGCCATCGCCAGATACCTCCCCGATGATGTCTGATGGAGTGAAGGGTCGTCCATCGAAGCGCAGAACTCGGTGATCGAATTCCCAACCCGTTTCCCTCCGCACGAGATCCGCAAATTGACCAGTGTAGTTGGCTTCGACGCAGTAGCTGACTTCGGCGGCGGCCAGGAGCTCACCGAGCTGGTCTGTGCGGAGGGGCCAGATGTCCGCGAAGTGCAGATGCCCGGCATTGGTGCCACTTTCTTCTAGCACTGCGCGCGCCTCGCGGAGGGCTCCGTACGTAGAACCCCATCCCACGAGCAGTACTTCTGGTTCCTCGGGCCCATGGTACAGGGGTTCATCCATCTCCTCGGCGATGGCGGAAGTCTTGCCCATGCGCTTGCGCATCATGGCCTCCCGAGTCGCTGCGTCTTCCACGATAAACCCGCGTTCGTCGTGTTCATCGGAGTCCGCCAGCACGACCTGACTATCCAACTGTCCCGGGAGGGCCCTCGGAGATATCCCATCCGGCGTGAGTGCGTATCTTCGGTATGGCAGCTCGACTTCCGCGGGGTCCGCGAGATGTTGGTCGCAGCTGAGCCGGGAAAAATCGTACTCGTCGACGGTTCTGGCCGTATCCGCGAAATTCTGGTCCGAGAGGAATATGACGGGTGTCTGGAATCGATCGGCCAGATCGAAGGCCTTATTGAGTCGGTAAAAGGCGTCCTCGTGATGTGTGGCCGAGAGCACTGGCCTCGGGAACTCTCCGTGCCCTACGTTTAGGGCGAAGGATAGGTCTCCCTGGTCGGTCCTGGTGGGGAACCCCGTGGCGGGTCCAGGCCTTTGGGCCAGGACGATGACCGCGGGGGTTTCGGTCATTCCGGCGAGGGAGATGCCTTCGGCCATCAGCGAAAATCCCCCGCCCGAGGTCGCGGTCATGGATCGCGCACCGGTGTAAGATGCACCCAGTATGGCATTGATGGCGGCGATCTCGTCTTCGGCCTGTTCGACGACCACTCCGGAGTCTTCTATTCCGGCGAGGTAGGTCATGATACCGGTGGCGGGAGTCATGGGATAGGCGCAGAAAAATCGACAACCGCTCGCCGCGGCGGACATCCCGAGGACTTCGTTGCCCTCGAGGAATATGCGGCTTCCTCCCGCCCGACCTTCTTCCGGCATGTTCACGGGCAATGCGGGTCCATCCACGGCGTCGTAACCGGCTCGAAGGGCGCCGATATTCTGCTCGCCCACGCCCTCCTTGTGGGCGAAGGCTTCCAATAGCATTTCTTCGGCTCGGGTCGTTGGCAAGTCCAGCACCGCAAGGCACGCTCCCAGGGCCACTGTGTTCGCCATGATTCGTCCGCCTGCTTCGGTGGCGAGATCCTTCATTGGTACCTCGACGCCTCTTCGATCCCCGGGAGGAGCGAAGCTCTCGGGATCGAATATGAAGACCCCATCTTCGGTCAACTTGGGGATGTGTTCCAGATAGGTAGTTTCATCCAGGCAAACCAAGAGGTCACATCGGTTTTCGAAGGCCCACGGTGTAGTGTCGGCCGCCCTGAGGATCGAGAAATTGTGCCCACCCCTGATCCGCGACATGTAGTCTCGCGCAGATAATACGCCGAAACCGAAATGGGCGAGCAGTTTCCCCAGGGTACCGGCAAGGGTATCCATGCCCTGTCCCGCGGCACCTCCCACAATCACATGAATGTCCACTTCGTCCCTTCCTCTCCGGTGATGATATCCTTATAGCTGTTTACCACCACCGACATCGGCTGCAAACAGCGTCCATCGCGAGGGGAGGGTATCCCTCGGGCGAACCCGAACTCGTCCACCATTACCCAGGAGGGGAATGATCGAATCTCAATGCGCATTCTTCACACGTCTGATTGGCATCTGGGCCGGACCCTGGAGGGACGATCGCGCCTGGTGGAACAGCGGAACGTCCTGGAGGAGATGACTTCCCTCTGTTCCGAGGAAGCAATCGATCTGGTCCTCGTGGCCGGGGATGTATTCGATGCTTACAACCCTCCGGCGGCGGCGGAGGAACTATACTACGAATACCTCGAGCGCATGGCCGATGGGGGTCGCCGAGCCGTGGTTGTGGTGGCCGGTAACCACGATAGTCCGGAGAGGATACGGGCTGCGAATCCGCTGGCGGTGCGCCACGGCATTTCTCTCATGGGCCTGCCGGGCGATCACCTGCCGGGTAGTGTGGGAGTGGGGAGGGTTCGCAGGTTGGAAACGGGCCCGGGATGGCTCAACCTGGCGATCGGCGAGGAACGCGTAGGTATCGTGGGATTGCCCTATCCCTCGGAGTCACGCTTGAGAGAGGTACTGAGTCGTGAGATGGCGGATGAAGTTCGTCGTGGCGCCTATTCCGATCGAGTGGGCTCCATACTGAAAAACGCCGTGGAAAGCCTCGACCCCTCGTTCCCTTCGATCCTGGTGGGACATTTTTACGTCGCCGGGGGCATCGAATCCGAATCCGAGCGACCCATCCACCTCGGTGGTGCTCTCACCGTGGACGCAGAATCGATCCCCGCGGAATTCTCCTACGTCGCCTTGGGACATCTCCACCGCGCCCAAAGAGTCGGGGGTTTTGAACACTGGAGATACAGTGGATCTCCCTTGGCGTATAGTTTTTCTGAGGCTACTCGCGGGGACGAGGTTACCCTCGTCGACGTCGGTCCGGATGGTGTCCCGGAAGTTAGACGCTCACCATTGAGCGGCGGAATTCCCCTGGTCAAAAGACGCGTCAAAGGCTGGGATTCGCTGTCGGGTGTAATCGAAGAGGTGGGCAGGGCCTGGTTCGATCTCGAAGTCGAAGTCGATGATACACCGTCGCCCGAGCTCTTGGCCCGAATACGCAGGGAATATCCCGAGATAGTCATCATACGAGTTTCCTTACCTCGATCCCGAGGGCGCGATGCCGGCCCGTCGCTGGAAGACCTTACTCTGGAAGAACAATTCAGGAAATTCTACCTCGATCGGGAGGGCACGGAGCCGAGTTCGCAGCTGGTCGAACTCTTCCTGGAGCTGGTCAACGAGGAAGGGGAGGAACCGACTTGAAACCCCATCGGTTGGAGTTCTCGGGGCTGAACAGCTACCGCGACCGACAATTCATCGATTTTACCGAGCTCGGGCTGGACGGGCTTTTCGGTATCTTTGGGCCGACAGGCAGCGGCAAGTCTTCCATTCTCGACGCAATAACCTTGGCCCTTTACGGTTCCGTCGATCGCGCTGCCATGCGAACCAGGGGAATAATTAACCTCGCGGAGGATTACGCCGAGACTTCCTACACTTTTGCCCTCGGCGTCGATGAGTACAGGGTCGAACGAAGATTCTCCCGGGATCGCGGAGATCGAAATAGCGCACGCTGCGATTACGCGCGACTCATTCACGCCCCCGGGACCGGCGCGGAAGACGTAATGGCGTCGGGGGCCAAGGAAACCACCGACGGTGTCTCCGGTTTACTGGGGCTCTCAGCGGCCGAGTTCTCGAGGGCGGTGGTTCTGCCCCAGGGCAAGTTCGATCGATTTCTCCGCCTGACCGGGGGAGACCGCGCGAGGATGCTCGAGAGAATCTTCCGCTTGGAGCAGTTCGGGGATGGCCTCGCGTCGAAGGCTCGAAGTTATACGGCGGCCAGGGAGGCGGAGATAGAAACCATCGATCGCCTCGTCGCGGAACTCGGGGACTGTTCGGACGAAACCCTAAGGGATCTCAAGGAGCAGTATCGTTCCGCCCACGAGGAATACGAAGGGGTTCGGGATCTCATAGGTGACCTGGAATCCGCCTACGCCGAGAAGCAAGAGGCTTTTCGACTTTCCAAAGAGTTGGAAGATAGTCGGGAGGCGCTTCGGAAATTGGAGCTATGCCGAGAGGAAATCGATGCGACGCGCCGGAGACTCGAAGAGTGTCAGAAGGCGGAGGGAATCCGATCCATCTTCGGTTACGTCGAATCCCTGCGCCGATCAGGAGAGCAAATTGCCACCGAGGTTTCCGAGGTATCGACGGAGTTCGAAAAGGCCGAAGCCCACTTCACAAAGGCGCGCGAGCGGTGGCATCGCCTCCTGGGTAGCGCCTCCGATCCCGCCGATCTGAGGAACCTCGTGAAACAACTCGAGGGGGCCGTGGAGTCCTTCGAGAGTATTCGAAAACTGGAGTCCGACTTGGCGAAACTTCGGAAACATCGCCGGTGCCACGAGCGCGAAAAATCTCGGATCGAAGAAGGTCTCGAGGAACTTCGGCGGAAACTCACCCGGATCCTCGAGGAGCGGGACGACAAGAGGAAATACCTCCGCAGTATCGAGGTGTCCCCCGACGAGAAAGGGGAACTCAGTGATCTGCGCGAGTGGCTCGGTGCCTACCGGGCCGAGGTGGAGTCGATAACGGCTAAAGAGAAACGACTGCGCGAATCGGGCTGCGAATGCAGGAGGGCGCTCGGCGAGCTGAGGAGGATCTTCGGTGCATCCCGCGGTACGCGGCGATTGTCGCCCCGCGCCATGAACGAAGCCGCCGAGGAACGCTTGCGCGATCTGGAGAAGGAGATCGCCCGTGCCGAGGGGGAAAGCGATCGCGCGACGATGGCGGATGCGTCCCTCAGGATGGCGCGGGAGTTGGAGCCCGGTCAGCCTTGCCCGGTCTGCGGATCGTTGGAACACCCGGAACCCGCTTCGGGCGATTCACCGAGGGTGGACGCCATATTCGACGAGTTGCGAGATCTAAGGGATGAGCGTTCCAAGGTGGCGGATTGGGCTCGAGATGTCCGGGATGCCTTCGGAGACTATCGGAGGTTGGTGGGTGAAACCCTCGATCTTCGTAAGGAATTCAAGGAAGACAGGATGCGCCAGGCGATCGTACTCCGCGATGCTCGGCGGCAGCACGGTATCGATTGGTATCGACGGGCCCACGAATTGGAGAGCGATATTGCCGCCAGGGAGTCCGAGATCCCCGGGATCCGTGCCTTGCTCGAGGAACTCGAAGAAGAATTGGAAGAGATCAGGTCCGAGATATCGGAAGTGGAAGCGGATCTCAGGGAAAGAGCGGGTCGCGGCCACGAAATGGACTTGAAGATACGCAGCTACGTCGCCGAAATCGAGGAGCCCTCGGCCCGGGTTCGTCGGTTGGTCGGGGATGGCGATCCATCAGAGGCTCTCTCGTCTCAACGCGCCGAGCTGAAACGAGTGGAGTCGGAGAGGGAATCCGCCGAACGAGACCTGGAGATGGCTCGTTCCGCCCGGGATGATCTCCGGGTTAAGCTCGAGTCCCTGAGGGGCAAGGTGGAAGAAAACGCCGACACCCTCGAGGACTTCGAAATCGAGCTGGAAAGGGCTCTGGAAGAAGCCGGGATAGAGTCAGAGGAGCACCTGAGGGAGTCTTTGCCCGAAGAGGGCGAACTCGAACGGCTCAAAGCGTCCCTGGAGGCATACGCCTCCGAGCGAGCCGCCGCAGAGTCCGACGTTCGACGCCTCGAGGAGCAACTGGGTGATAGATCCGCGTCGTCGGACGACGTCGAAGAGGTGGGTTCCCGCCTTCGTTCCGCCCGTTCTTCGTTCGAGAGCCTGGCCAGCCAGAAGGGTTTGGCTGCGGATGCACTGGTGAGAATGGCGCGATCCCGCCGTCGATTCGGGGAATTGGAGCGCGAGCGTTCCAAACTGTTGGGTGAGAGAAACGCGGGCTCCACGTTGGCCGCGCTCCTATCCGGGCGGAAGTTGGTAACATTCCTCGCCTCCGAACACCTGATGGATATGACGGAAGA
>SLGS01000081.1 GCA_007136565.1 Clostridia bacterium
CCCGCCACGAGGGTGAGGCTGAGAATTGCCAGGGCTATGCATAGAATAGATATAATGTTGGCCGCGGGGTGCAATTTCAGGCCCTTGAATGCTTCGCGAAGAAAGAATCCCATGTCACCCAAGTTCGTCACTTCCCGCCCGCGGACCCGGTATATCCGAGACCAGCAAACCCTCTGCCAACGTGATGGTGCGATGGCGATTGACGGCGAGGATATCCGCTGCGTGGGTCGCTATCAAGACCGTGGCACCCCGATCGTTGGCTTCGCGCAATAGTTCGATCACGTGGGTGGATAAATCGGAATCCAGGTTGCCCGTAGGTTCGTCGGCGAGAACCAAAGAGGGTTCCCTAGAAAGCGCACGGGCGGTGGCTACGCGTTGTCGTTCCCCCCAGGATAAGGATTCCACCGGGGTATTCGCACGATGAACCAAGTCCAGGCGTTGCAGTAGTTCGTCGGCCTTAGAACGCATCTCGGAACCGGTTATGCCGAGCACTCGAATGCCCATTTCGATATTCTCTCGGGAGCTGCGCCCCTTGATCAGTCGGAAATCCTGGAAGATCACGCCCATCTTTCGGCGGAGGTCCCGCAGGGATCGCGCATCCCCGCCGCCCATGGTGCGCTCCGCCACCCTCAAGTCCCCTTCGGTGGGATCCTCCATTCCCAGGATCAGCCTGAAAAGGGTCGTCTTGCCCGCACCGCTTCTACCGCGAATGAACACCATCTCCCCCTCGGCCACGTGGAGATCGAGACCGCGAAGTGCTGTGGTTCCATCGGGATATGTCTTGCGCAGCCCCGACGCTTGTATCAAGGCGAAAACTCCTTCCAACATCTCTCATCGTTACCGGGAGAAGAACGAGAGAATCAGTACTATCTCACCCTCACCCATCTCCAGACGCTGCGGTCGCATTCCCCCCAGGGCCGGTCCCAGGTCCAGTTCCAATCCATCTATGGATTCGAGTACCGCCGCATCCGTAATGGGAAGATCCCCGAAGAAGGCATCGGAGACGGAATACGACACGATCCCGAGGTGATCGATTTGTAGCTCACCCTGTATCAGGATACGACGTTCGTCATCGATGAGTTCCGCGCCGTCCGGCGAGAACTGAAAACGCGTACTCTCCAGCCCGGGTTCACCCCTCAGAATTGCCGTGAGACTCTCCTCCGGCACCGAAGCCCTGACCGAAAAGAGGGAAGCCTCCACCGTCACGTTCTCGGGTTCGATGTCGCGACGGGCCAGGCTCGTGAAGCGGATCGGTAGCTGGGTCAGATACTCCTCGGTATCGTCGATCCACAGTTGCACCAACTCATCCAGCTCTACCAGGATGGACTCCCAACGATCTCCGAAGTTCTGCTCCAGCCGCGAGGAACTCTCAGCGACATCAGCTTCAACTACGGCCAATTGCTCCCTCTCGTTCTTTAGGGCCAGCGCATCGGCTTCGAGATCTTCCAGACGGTCCCGGAGATCGTCGAGGGCCATCTTATCCGCCCTGATTTCATCGAGGGCTATCAACGCACCCCGGGCGGCCGATCGCGCCAATTCCATTCTCCTGAGTGCATCCCTCAGGGAAGACGCCCCCAACAGGACCTCCAAGTAGGAAATCGGGCCTCTACGCTGAATCCAGCGAAGGGCGACTCCCGTTTTTGAACGGGCCTGGACATATGCATCCTCGGCGGCTTCGATACGTCCGCTCAGTTGCCCGATCTCTTCTTCCAACGTCGCGATTCGGCCGTCGAGATCTTCGCGGTACTCCCTGGTCCTTTCCGCGGCCAACATGAGTTGAAAATGCCCGGACAGGTCCAGTCTCTCGCCGCGAGAAAGATCTCCCAGGGCGATGGCGAATATCGGCGCGGCGTGCACCGCGAGGAGGCATGCGGCGACTATGAAGAGGATGAGGTAGATGTAGGCGGGACGGAGACGGAGCACCGGAAACCCCCTCGCACTTTGTGCCACTCATGCCCATCCGGCGATGGCGCGTGGCTATTGAGAATTCTAGCACGACCATCGAGCAGCAGCAATCGAAAAAGTAATCCCCGGGGGTTCGATGGCGGTAATCCGCCCGTGAATCCGTGGTGTTCTCGAACGGTGATCCGGTACGGCTCGGGCCCGGATCACCGTTCGAGATGCATCTAGGAACCGTTATCCGCCGCTCGGGGAGGCGAACTCCGCCTGGACTCCAGTCGCTGTTTGGCCTGGTAGACCAGTCCGCGAATGAGTTCTTCTCGGCTGGGATTGTCCTTGCCGTCATAATAGGTGGCCACCATCGGTATATCCAAATCGCGCCGCAGGACCGAGAGCTGGGCTTCCACCACCGTGCCCGGGAGGCAAGTGAAGGGAGCGACGAATATCGCTCCGTCGACATTGCCCCGGCTCACTAGGGAAACGGTGCGGCCGACGGTCATGGGTGGTTCCCCGCCGTAGTGTTCGGACACGTACTTGCGCGATGTCTCGCGCAGCTCCCGGGCAGTCGGCTCATGGACCCTTTCCGAAAACTCCCCGGCGGCGGCCTCAAGGCGATGCTCATCCCTACTGGCAATCCGATTCAAGCCGGCAAACCCCAGTTGCCCCGCCAGTGCGGATATCCGACCGCTTTGGCGAAATAGCGTCCGGTTCTCTTCCTCATTAATGTACCCGGTGTAGATAAATACCTCACTGGCCGGCGAAAGGGTGGCCTCACCACCGGAATCCTCTATCTTGCGGATCACATCCTGGTTGGAACGATCATCCATGCGGACGTACCACTCCCCGGCGACGACTATCAGGGGGCGCTCCTCGTCGGACTTGGGGATCCGGGCGAAATCGGCCGCCGCCGAAGCTATCAGGTCTTCGAAGACCCCGAGGTGGCTCCCCGACATCGCCTTGAGTCCATTGAAGCGATATGTCCTCAGGATCTCGAGAAGCTGACTTGCGTACACTTCGAACAACTCGTCGCTGGACCCGGGATGAATCTCGTAGGGCCTGGTCGCGTGAAGAATCTTGAACAGGACATCCATCGCCATGGTTCCATCGAACAAACCGATGGCAAAGCCGACTCCGAATTCGCGGATCATATCGAAAACCTTCGCGGCAAAGATCTTCCGCTCCCCGAACCCGGCCTTTTCGAGAATCAGGCTCTGTGCCGACGAGTACATTCCGTATCTACACGGCCCGCAGGCCCAACCCTGGAAGAACACGACATCCTCCAGATCTTCTTCCGTTGAGACCGCGTACTCCAAGAAATCCTGGACGTTTTGGATCATCGGGAGACATTCGTCTCCGTTTACGTAACGCCGCGCCAGGGTCAAGTCTGCGTCCTGGCTCCTGGGTAGGACTTCGGCGCGAACACCGTAGTTTTCGAACAAGGACACGAATACCCGACCGAAGTAGGATGGCTCTGGAACCATTACCTTCTTGCCCCTGATATCCGCAGCCTCGAGGGTGCGGGCGGGGACCGGCACGGGCGGTATATGCCGCTGACGCGCCAGGCAGGTATTCCGGAAGGCCTCCAGGCGTGTAATCATGCCCGCCGGGGCAGTGTGTTCATCCATGGTCAGCCTGAGCGTATTCGATACTCCGCGAAGGAAGTGGCGAAGCATGGCGTTGGGACCACACTTGAACGGATCCTGCAACACCGTGTGAAAGGGAGGATATCCGTGTTCGGAAACCCTGCCGTTGATGTATTGCGCCGCGTGGGCCGCTGCGAGCATCTTCTGTAACTGGGCGGGATACAGATTGTCGACGTCCTCCGCGAGGCGTCCGAAGTCCTCCGAGAAGGCCTCCCTATCCCCGAGCAACGTCGATTCAATGTCACCCCGGTACCATGCTCGGACGTAGGCCAGCAGGAAATCCTGGGGAATTGAGTCGATGCCGCGCTGCCTGCCGTACTCCAGCGAGCCCTTGGATACCTCGTAGTCGTAAACCGTGTAAGATCTTCCCAGGAAGATGCCTACGATGGTGTCCTCGACGGAGCGTTCCATCACTCCCTCTATGACATCGATGCTCGCCTGTTCTAGTCGTCTATCGAATTCCTCGCGGGCAGCGTAAGCAGCCCGAACCGCTTCTTTCAACCGGTTTTCCGAGTACCGCTCGCCCAGTATTCGCCGGGCCACCGACCTGAGTTGATTGGTCACCATGCGCTCACCGGGACGATAGTTCAGCTGGGCGTAGAGCACCTTTTCCTCGGGCAAGTCCAGGGAGCTGACCACGGTTCCACGAATCGTCTGCAAAAGCGGACACACGAAACCCCGGGGCCAGGATTCCGCCCACGGCAACGGCTCCATGTCCACCACTTCCGGCACGAAGATGTAATCCAACTCCCGTCGCGCCAGATCTTCGTAGTGACCGACGAGTACCTCCAGGGGATAGCACATCTCCGCATCCAGGTTCCTCTTGCCCTCCTCGAGGGTCTCCTCCGTCGTCTCATCGGAGAGGACCACTTGCGCCCCCAGTTCTCCGAAGAATGCCGACCAGAACGGGTACAAGTCAAAGAACAGACCTCCACGAGCGATCCCGACGGTGGGGCCTTCGTCACGCGACTCCCCCGCCGTTTCGAAGAAGATCTCGTTGCGTAGCTCGAGGTGATCCGGCAGATGTGCATACTGAGTGGCCCGATTCTTGGCGAGTTCCGAGAATCTGCCGCAACGGTCCCCGTAAAGGAAAGTACTACCATCGGAGAACTTGATCACGTCCAGGGTGCAATTGTGTTCGTGCTCACATTCGGCGTTACACTTGTGCTTGGACACTTCGAAATCGTTGAGCCGATCCAATCCGCCGAAGTTGTAATCGCCCTCCATTCCCATCTCGTGGAATTGTTTCGCCATCAGTGCGCTACCGAGGGCCCCGGTGAGCTCGGGAGAGGACGGGATCGACACGTCGGCATCCACCTCTGCGGCGAAGGCAGCTGCCAGCGCGTGATTCTTGGCGGTGGCACCGGTAAATACGACGGTGCCCTCCATCGGCCGGTGCTCGGCCGTCTTGCTGATGTAGTTTCTCGCCGAAGAATAGGCGAGACTGGCTATTTGCGAAGCGAAGGGCAACCCCTGGGACGCGGCCGAAGCTAGAGCCGACTGCGAAAGGAGAGTACATGTATCTCCGAGATCTATGGCGTAAGAGGCGTCGAATGCCCGATCCGAGAACTCGCCTTTGATCTCCACTCCCAGCAGGTTGGCCAAGTTTTCGAGGAAGGTGCCGGTTCCCGCGGCGCATACCGGATTCATGTTGTAGTCGTATAGAGAACCTTCGCGCAGTTGCAGGAACTTGGAATCTTCGCCCCCGATTTCGATTACCGAGAGGGTTCCCTCGGAACCGTACAAGTACTTGATCCCCTCCGCCTGGCAAGTGATCTCGTCCACCGCGTACTGCGCGTCCAAGATCTTTTGTGACAGGAAACGACCCGAACCCGTAGTACAAGCCTTGATGGTAGATCCGGACAGGAGGTGCCCATATTCCTCGCGGACCCTCCTCATTAGCTCCAGCACCTGAAGGGCAGGCCTACCGGCCGTCGGAAGATATATACCGCCGATGGTCTTTCCTTCGGCATCGAGCAAGACGCACTTCGTGGAGACGGATCCACAATCCACGCCCACGAAGACCAGGGAGGTGTCCAGGTCAGAAGCGGTGTCAAGATCCTCGCAATAGTGGACACGAGAAGGATCCAGGGGCGGCAGTGGCGTCTTTGGTACGTACTCCTTTTCCAATATCTCCTCGAAATCGAGGGCATTGTGGGCCAGCGGTTTCGCCTCGATGGCGGCCCCCAACGCCAATAAATACTCGTGATCCTCGGGGACAACGATTTCCAAATCGTCGGAGTAATCCCGGAGATATTTCAATACCGCCTTGTTATTGGCGACGCCACCCACGGCCAACACCCTGTCCCGATCCAACATTCGATTCAAGGTGACCGTAACGACAACCATTTCCGCCAGGGTCCTCGCCAAACCGGCGGATACCGCGGCCTGGGTAGCACCTTCGTTGATCGCGTGAGTCATATCGGACTTGGCGAAAACCGCACAACGGCCCGAGATGCGAACCGGGGATTCCGCCTCCAGCGCCAGTTCGGCAAGCTGCTCGTCATCGTAACCAAGGCGGGTAGCCTGCTGGTACCAAAATGCACCGCTCCCGGCCGCACATTGACCATTGCGGTTGAAGAACTCTATTTCACCATCGCGACCGATCTCCAGGTAGTATATGTTCTCGTGGCCCAAGGACAGAACCGCATCACCCTCGGAATCTCCCGCAGCCAGTCCGACGGAAATGGCCTCTATCTCCAAGATCGGATCCACGCCGAGGTCACCGGTCAGGAGATGGGCGTTGGCCCCGGTAATCCCGATGTTGATCTCGGTCAAATCCTTCGGATCACCCAGCAGTTGACGGAGACAATCCCGCGCGGCCTCTATTGGCCGCCCGGCGGTGGGCAAACTCACTTTCTTCAATCCATCGTCCTCGATGAGTACAGCCTTGACCGCAAAGGTACCCATATCGAGGCCGACCGAGGGAGTATTGTCGGCGAATAAACGCTTATCTGGAAATGCCATATCGATCACCTAATCCGTTTCCAACCCCATTGCCTGAAGCGGGGCACTACTTCTCCCACTCCATTAACCTATAACGCGAACGGGCGAACGGTTCAAGGGCTGCCACCCCGGTGGCAACGATATGGAGGGAAACATATCGCGAGGATGGAGAGGGGAAGGTCGCGGAAAACCTCGGCTGTGACCTTCCCCGGGAATGGCTACATAATCCGCGGTGAGGGTGCCTTGACTACGAAAAACTCCAGGACATCTTCGAAGGGATTCGATATGTGCATCCTGGTTCCCGGATCCACGTTGGCGATCACGCCCTGGTTGTGAACTTCAGCTTCCCCTTCGAGAGCCAGATTCATCCTACCGCGGACGATCACAAGATATGCATTGGAGTCGGCATTATGCTCGGGGAGTTCCTCGCCGGAGGACAACGTGATGTGATTTATCATCACCTGATCATCATCGATGAGTTTCTCTATCAACTTCTCGTCACCCTTGGTAAACCTATATGTCTTCCTATTCACTAGTCACATCTCCGTTCCGATATCGCGGATTCACTTTGGTCGGCACTTTGGGTCGCCTCAGTCCGGTGTGTTGGCATGCAAGAGATCTCGAATCTCCTCTTTCACTACGGTATCCGCGACTGAGCAATCCTCTGTAGAAGCCTTACCACTCTTCAAAGCCTGGGCAAACTCTCCACAACTATCGTATCCGCACGATCCGCAATTCAAGCCGGGCAAGGCCTCGACTATCTCCGCATCCGAGGCTCCGGCCCCCAGCTGATCGTCCGCCGCCGCCATTACCCCTTCGCGGGTGGTCCGTGA
>SLGS01000046.1 GCA_007136565.1 Clostridia bacterium
CCCCTGAGCTCGCAGAAGCACTCGTAAGTATTTACGGAGCAGTAGGGGATCACCAAGAAGAATAGGATCTCCTCCACCGGGAGGATACCCAGGACCCTGACCGGCAATATCCCGGGCCCAAAACTCCAGTGACCTCGCGTTATGGCGAAAACATCCCACATTGTGAATGCGACAAAGACGGGGATTACTGCAGCCAACAACCGCAAAGGTTGTCGGTATATCTGAACTCCCAATAGCTCGGCCACCGCCTGGGAAAGAACGAGGGAAAAGATGAGACCCAATAGGTACGTGTTCAACGCATCCCCTCCGACCGCGCACACTGCGCACTTCTACCCCGGATTATGCCAACCCTTTAAAGATCGGAAACATAAAACAACCCTTAATTCTCCCTCCGAATTCCGGGATCTGTCCGGTATGAGCTCCGATCGGAAGGCCTCACCCGCTGCTACGCTAATCGGATGCATTGATCGTAAAGTCTTCGCCGCAGGCGGCAGGATGCCGAGTATACTCGCCATAACTCCTGTATACCGCCGATTTCAGTGTACTTTCACAGAAAGTGGGCATGTGATATAAAGTAGTAGGAACATCGATCAACCCCGATCGTGGGAGCCCACAACGTACCCGGGCACTCAATTCAACGGGGATTCCTGAACTTGAACTAGCACATAGAAAGAAAGGGAGTATCCGTGGTCGTCTTCGAAGACGTAACGAAGATCTACGACGACGAAACCGTCGCCGTAGACGGACTTAATCTGACGGTAGAACGCGGAGAGTTCATGGTTTTTATCGGTCCCAGTGGATGCGGTAAGACCACCACCCTCCAAATGATCAACCGCCTGAAAGAGCCAACCTCTGGTCGCATACTGGTTAATGGAGAAGATACTCGAGACATGAAAGCCGTCGATCTCAGGCGGAACATGGGTTACGTGATCCAGGAGATCGCCCTGTTCCCCCACATGACGGTGGGACAGAACATTTCCGTCGTTCCAGACCTGCTCGGGTGGTCGCAGGAAGAGAAGCTCGAGCGGGCTCGCGAACTTCTCGCCCTCGTCGACCTCGATCCGGACGTCTACATGGATCGTTATCCCAGGGAGCTCAGCGGTGGGCAGCAGCAGCGCATCGGCGTGCTGCGAGCCCTGGCCGTGGATCCCGATGTCCTCCTGATGGACGAACCCTTCGGCGGGCTGGATCCGCTAACTCGAGACCAGCTTCACGATGAACTCAAGATCCTCCAGGACAAGGTCCAAAAAACCATCATATTCGTAACCCACGACATGGACGAAGCCCTGAAACTGGCTGATCGCGTCACCCTGATGCGTGACGGCAAGCTGGTACAGGTCGACAGTCCCGAGGAAATCCTCCGCAACCCCAACGACGAATTCGTCGCGGATTTCATCGGTTCCGAAAGGCGACTCATCAGCCCCCTCGACGTCCTCGTTCGCGAAGTGATGCTCGAGGATATTCCGAAGCTGGGCAGTGACGCGAGCCTGGACGATGCGCTTTCGCTCATGCAGGAAAAGAAAACGGACTATATCGCCGTCGCCGATGGCGATGACTTCAAGGGAATGCTCTCCGCCCACCGGCTGCAGGAGTTGCGACTCGACACCGGGCCGGAAAGCTCCATCGGGGACGCCGAGCTGATAACCGTCACCGTGGATTCGCGCGAAACCATGATGACCGCCGTTCACCGCCTGGCGGAAACCGAAGAACATGTCCTCGCCGTGATGAACCGCAAGGGCAAGCTCGTGGGCGCGATTTCCCGAGGCTGGCTCCCGGACATCCTAGCCAAGGAACTGTGGCCCAAGGAAGCGGCCGGATTCGAAACGGAGGAGAGCTAACTTGTTAGCGCAATCACTGCAATCCACCATAGCCCTGATGGCGAATAGGACTTTCAGCGAATCCCTCGTCCGGTTCTTTAATCTCGTAAACACCCGCCAAGACGACCTGATGAGGGCCCTTTACGAACACGTGCTGTTGGTTGCCATCCCCGTGGGAATCGCAATCCTGATCGCCATTCCATTGGGCATTTTGGCCACGCGGTACAAGGCCGTCGAAATACCCGCCCTTAACTTGGCCAGCATAGGTCAAACGATTCCGAGTTTGGCCCTCCTGGCCCTGATGATACCCATAGGCCTGGGCATCGGTAGGCGCCCAGCCTACATCGCACTGCTGATCTACGCGGTCCTACCCATACTCAGAAATACCTTCACGGGAATCGCCGGAGTGGACGCTTCGCTCAAGAGGGCGGCCCGCGGCATGGGTATGACCGACATGCAGATGCTCCGCAAAGTGGAAATGCCCCTGGCTTTCCCGATAATCATGGCCGGCATCCGGACCTCCACCGTTATGATAATCGGTACGGCGGTCCTGGCGGCCTATATCGGTGGCGGGGGACTGGGTAGTTTCATCGTCACAGGCTTGGGTCTGGTCCGAGACGACCTGATCCTTCTGGGTGCCATACCCAGCGCCCTGTTGGCCATCTTCACGGATCTGATCCTCGGCCGTGTCGAGGATTGGGTCACCCCGAGGGGCCTCAAGGTCTAAGAGATAGTGTGGACCCGGTCCCCGGACAGAGACAGACGGCAAGGATCTAGCATCGGGAGGTAGTTAGATAATGGTATCAAGTAGAAACAAACTGTTGGCCCTGAGTATCGCGATAGTAATGCTTTCGGTGGCGGCTTTCGCCGTCGTCGGCTGCGGAGACGCGGACGAACCGGCGGACGAACCCGCCGAAGGTGAATATCCGTCCGGATCCGTAACCATAGCATCGACGGATTTCTCAGAGCCCTGGATCCTCGCGGAGATCGTCAAGGTCCTCCTCGAGGAAAACGGTAACCTCGACGTAAACCACACGAATAACATCCAGGGTTCCACCGTGCTACACGCCGGCATGGAATCCGGAGACTTCGATATGTACGTCTCCTGGACGGGTACCCAGTTCACCGGTGTCCTCGAGATGGAGATAACCGACGAGTGGAGAGATCGGGAGAAGGTCTTCGATTACGTACACGATGAATTCCAGGAGCGCTACAATGCGACCTGGTTGCCGCCGCTCGGTTTCGATAACACCTACGCCCTGTGCGTCAGGCGCGAGTTCGCCGAGGAGCACGGTCTGGAAACCGTATCCGACATCAGGTCCATCGCCCCTGAAGTCGAGGTCTCGATGGATGCGACCTTCATGGACCGCATCGGTGACGGCTGGAACGACTTCATGGAGCATTACGACCTGGACTTCGCCCGCGGAATATCCATGGACTACGGACTGCTCTATCGCGCCGTCGCCGAAGGTGACGTCGACGCCGCCATCGCCTATTCCACCGACGGACGGGTATCGGCGCTCGACCTCGTCATCCTCGAAGACGATATGAACTTCTTCCCGCCCTACGACGGCGCCATCGTCGCCCGGAACGATGCCCTCGAAGAATTCCCCCAGATCGAGGAAGTACTCTCTGTCATGTGGGGCGCCTTCGATGAAGGAACCATGGCCGGACTCAACTCGCAGGTCGACGTAGACGAGCGGGACTACCAGGATGTGGCCCGCGATTTCTGCGAGGAGATGGGCTGGATAGACTGACGGATGATGACCTGAAACCACCGGGGGGATCCATCGATCCCCCCCTTCCACTCACCCGGGAGCGCCTTAGATGAGGTAGCCCCTTCCCGTCTCCACAGGTGGATACCCAGTCCACCGGAGACCGAGCAAACGCACGAAAGACATCCGAAAATCCTTGAAGTAGCGCATTACCCTTAGGAGGTAAGCATCTTTTGTTGAGCAATACGCGCGTCAAGATAGCCATAACCGCAGTGATCGCGATAGCCGCACTCGCGCTGGCCATAGGATGTGGTGGCGGTGACACCTCTTCGGGCGATCCCGATGAGATACCCACCCTGGACCTAACCGTCGGCTCCTCCACGTTTTCGGAACCTTGGATATTGAGCGAGATGGTGAAGATCTTCTTGGAAGATGAACTGGGTCACAACGTGACTCACACCATTAACGTCCAGCCGGATACGACCCACGCTGCCATGGTGGCCGGCGACATGGACTTTTATACCTCTTGGACCGGAACTCAGTTCACCGGCATCCTCGAGATGGAAGTCACCGAAGAATGGCGAGACCGAGAAAAGGTCTTCGATTACGTGTACGAAGAGTTCCAGGAACGGTATAACCAGACATGGTTCCCCCCACTGGGGTTCAACAATACCTACGCTATAGCCGTGCAGCGCGAATTCGCCGAGGAACACAACCTGCAAAAGGCCAGCGAACTGGTGGACCTCGCCCCCGACATGACCATCGCTACTGATACCACCTTCCAAGAGCGGATCGGTGATGGTTTCGACGACATGGCTGCCCATTACGGATTCGAATTCCAAGATGTCGTCGGCATGAGCTATGGCATACTGTATCGCGCCGTCGGCGAGGGTGACGTCGACGCCGCCGTCGCCTATTCCACCGACGGCAGGGTAATCGCGATGGACCTGGTCATCCTCGAAGACGACCTGAACTTCTTCCCTCCCTACGACGGTGCCATCGTCGCCAGGAACGAAGTGCTGGAGCAGGATCCCCGGATCGAGGAAACTCTCTCGGTCATGTGGGGCGCCATCGATGAAGAGACCATGGCCTCCCTCAACGCTGCTGTGGACGTCGACGAGAGGGAGTTCGAAGACGTGGCGCGCGAATTCATGGTGGAACAAGGTTGGATAGAGTAATCTGAACGAAGGATAATCGAGTAGTTTCCTACACGTGCCCCGGTCTTTGACCGGGGCACGTGTGCGCGGTAAAACCGCAAGATGATAATATCTGGGATGTGAGGAGGTAGGCTTGTGACCGAACCCAACGGTGTCCCAGAAGACTGCCCCCTGTGCTTCAATACCGATGTGGTGGAGATCGACTCCCGCTCTCGGCACCCCGGTGCCCAATACATGTACTGCAACAAGTGCGACCTAATCTACATCACCTCCCCGGGAATCTTATCCCCCGAAGAAGAGCGCGCGCGATACCTAACCCACGAGAACACCCTGGACAACCGGGGTTACGTCGACCTGCTCACGCGGTTCCTGGACAAAGCCGTTTCCCCCTTCGCATCCGGGGGACGAGCGCTGGAATTCGGCTGTGGGCCCGGCCCCGTCCTCGGCGAGCTCCTGAGGCGACGGGGGTTCGAAGTCGACCTGTACGACCCCTACTTCTCCCCGGGTCTGCAGCGACCCAAGCGAGGATACGACCTCCTGACTAGCACGGAAGTCGTCGAGCACGTCGTCGATGCCGCCGGTCTTTGGGATACCTTCGACTCCCTGGTGCGCGAAGAGGGCTATCTGGCCCTGACGACGCGATTCCACCCGGGACCGCGGGACTTCGGCGACTGGTGGTATCACAGGGATCCCACCCACGTCCGTTTCTATTCCCGGGACACCCTGAAGTGGATCGCCGAGAATCACCCATGGGAGCTGGTCTTACTGGACGAGCGCGATACGGCCACACTCAAAAGGATCTCGCGCGGCACCTAACGACACCGTGACAGCATGACGTCAGTATGTTACGCTGTTCGTGCAGGGAGGTAGGTGCATGGAAAGTCGACGCCTCGGACTCAGGATTCCAGCCAAAGTACACGATCGGCTTCGCTGGAAGAGCTTCAAGACCAGACGATCGATCAACAGCATCGTACTGGAAGCCATCGAGAGCCACTTGGGAGGCGATACAGTGTTACGTCAGCTTTGGAAGCACATGCCCACCGAGAACCGCTACGCCATTCAACTCGAAGGCGATGAGATAACCGGGGCCATGGGTCCCCTATTCGCGACGGATGAAAAAGTGGATCCCGTCGATCTCCAAACCCTCGATTACGACGAAAACCCCGAACTCGTCGAGTGGATCAAGGCGAACAGATTGGACTTCGACAGGCTAGAGGAACGCGACAACCCCGAAGATAGCTAACTTGACTCTTCGCAAACGCATATCTCTCTGCCTCGGACCCATCCGTTCGGATGGGTCCACCTTCTTTTGCGAGGCGACTCGAGGAGGTACATCCTCGCCGGTGGAGTACTGTGGAAAGTGACACAGAGACGACACGGGAAGGATGATATTTCGTGAGCTTCGACGCAATAATCCGGGGAGGGCTCATCGTAGACGGCAGTGGAGGGCCCGCCGTAGAGTCCGACCTCGCCATAAAGGACGATCGCATAGCTGCCATCGGGGACCTGCCCGATGCAGTGGCTCCCCTCATCATCGATGCCGGAGGTTACATCGTGACACCCGGGTTCATCGATGCTCACACCCATGCGGATAAGACCATGATGCTCTACCCCGGGGCGGAGAACTATCGCTCCCAGGGGATCACCACCGTCGTGGGAGGTAACTGCGGCTCATCTCCGGCGCCCCTGACCGAGTACTATCTTCAGGGATACTGGGAGTGGAACTGGTGGTACGAGATCAACCCTCGAATGTACTACGACGAAGTCGTAGCCGACCTGGCGCCGGTGACCCAAGCCATGCGGGAGCACGAGGGCATCGATCTGGACTGGCGAAGCTTCGGAGATTTCTTCGAGCGCCTGGAGGATCGCAGTCCCGGTGTAAACCTCGTACCCCTCGTGGGTCACAATGCCGTCCGGGGAGCCGTGATGGGCCCGGACTACCGGCGACCGGCGACGCCCTCGGAAGTGGAAGCAATGCGGGATCTGATCCGGGGGGCCATGGAAGATGGGGTAGTCGGAATATCCAATGGTCTCGATTACGCCCCCGGCGGCTATGCCGACCACGAGGAAATTGTCGCCCTGGTGGCCGAGGCGGCCCGACTCGGCGGGACCTTTACCAGCCACTGGAGGCGCACCGGGCTACGCCACGGGATGGGAAATCCGGTACTAATCAAAGGGCTTCGCGAAGCCATTGCCATCGCCCGAGAGGCGAATGCGCCCTCTCTCCAGATCTCCCATGTACTCAACGGATACAGCATCTTCCCCGAAAGCCCCGACGAGCTCACCGCCGAAGCGGCGAGGTTGACCCTCAAGTTGCTCGAGGATGCCGCCGATGACGGGCTCAACATCCACTGGGATGTCATACCGAACACCAACGGCGGAACACTCAGCGGACGTTACCTCGCCACGGGGTTGGCCCCCTGGCTGAAGATGTCGGGGGATCTCGATGGACTGGCCAAGAACCTCAACGCTCCGGATTTCCGGGAAGAAGTGCGCTCATACCTCGAGGCCGGGAAGTGGTATAACCTAAACCCGATTTCGAACCCCGGATGGGCGG
>SLGS01000216.1 GCA_007136565.1 Clostridia bacterium
ACCGACCGTTTCGGTCTGAACCAGGAACCCATCGTGCCCGTGTTCGGACTCAATCGTGGCGTACGTTACGGGTTTCCCGGCCCGGCAGAGTGAAAGGGCGAATTCGCGACAATGGTCGGGCGGATACAACGTCAGCCCGGATTCCCAGCCGATCCTCGGTTCCGTTCCCGGGTTGGATGGATATTGGATGGCCGTCGGGTTCAGTGGTCACGGGTTCATGGTCGCGCCCATGGCCACCCGGGTGTTGGCGCAAATGATCGCCGGCATGGAAGTGGATATGGATATCTCCGGATTGGACCTGGGGCGCTTCGACAGGGGAGAGCTGCTGCTGGAACCCAATGTAGTTTGAGCCGGATCGAGGGATGCGAGTTTAGCCGGGATCCCTCCGGTTCCCTTCGTTTCCCCGGCGAAACCGGCGGCGCCCGGGCTCACCTTGTCCCGGGCACCGCCAGGCGAAGGAATTATTCTACTCCTCCCGCATGAAAGGATATCGATAATCCTCCGCCGGAACCATGTTCTCCTTTATCGTCCGCGGGGATATCCAGCGCATAAGGTTCCACTTGCTCCCGGCTTTATCGTTGGTTCCCGACGCCCGGGCCCCTCCGAAGGGCTGTCGGCCGACCACGGCGCCGGTGGGCTTGTCGTTCACGTAGAAATTGCCGGCGGCGTCCCGGAGCCTTTCCATGGCGAGGGATATCGCCCCGCGATCCTTGGCGATGACCGATCCCGTCAGGGCGTAAGGGGAGGTGTTATCTATCACTTCCATGACCTCGTCGTAGGAATCGTCATCGTAGGGCATGATGGTCAGGACGGGGCCGAAAATCTCCTCGCGCATGGTCTTGAAATCGGGATTCTCCGTCCAGATGACGGTGGGTTCGATGAAGTAACCCCGGGTGTCATCGTAGCCGCCACCGGCGATTATCTCCGCATCCTGCGACTTTGCGGCGTAATCGATGTAAGCCGTAATGTCATCGAAGGCGCCGCGATCGATGACGGCGTTGACGAAGTTGGTAAAATCCGTCGGCGGTCCCATTTTTGCTTCTTCCAACTGGGCGGAGAGCCTATCCCAGATGTCGGGCCACAGGGACCGAGGCACGTAAGCCCTCGACGCCGCGGAACACTTCTGCCCCTGGTATTCGAACGCTCCCCGCGTCAGGGCGGTGGCCACTACGTCAGGATCGGCGCTCTCGTGTACGAGAACGAAGTCCTTCCCGCCGGTTTCACCGACGAGGCGCGGATAGGTGCGGTAACTCGATATGTTTTCTCCCACGGTCGTCCACATGCCCTGGAATACCTCGGTGCTTCCGGTGAAATGAACTCCGGCCAGGTTGGGGTCGCGGAGCACTTCATTGCCGATGGTTCGCCCGCTACCGTATACCAGGTTGATCACACCGTCGGGTAAGCCCGCATCGCGGAAGATTTGCATGATGTAGGCTGCGGACAGGACCGCCGAGGATGCCGGCTTCCATACGACCGTGTTGCCCATCATGGCGGGGGCAGAGGGGAGGTTGCCTCCGATGGCCGTGAAATTGAAGGGTGTCACGGCGAAGACGAAGCCCTCCAGCGGTCGATAGTCCATCCGGTTCCATTCTCCGGGACCCGAGTCCGGTTGATCCGCGTATATTTCCGAAGCGAAGTACGCGTTGAACCGGAGAAAATCGATGAGCTCGCAGGCGGAATCGATCTCAGCCTGAAATGCGTTCTTGCCCTGTCCCAACATGGTGGCGGCGTTGAGGACTTGGCGATACTCTCCCGCCAGCAGATCCGCCGCCTTGGCGAATACGGCCACTCGATCGTACCAAGGCGTGGCGGCCCAGGCAGCTCGCGCTTCGAGCGCGGCATCTATGGCATTGCGGATATCCTCGGCGCTTCCGGCGTGGTATTCGCCGAGGATGTTGGCGTGATCGTGGGGACAGGTAATTTCCCTGACATCCTGGGTTCGAACCTCGCGCCCACCTATGACCATGGGCATGTCAACCGGCGCCGCCAGCTGTCTGCCCAGTTCCGCCCTCAGTTCCCGCCTCTCGGCGCTACCCGGGGCGTACGATAGCACCGGTTCATTCTGGGGCTTGTCCATTCGAAAACGTCCACTTATCAAGAAATTTCTCCCCTTTCACTCCTCGAAGATACGAAACCTCCATCGCGGTTCGGCATCACCTCCGCATGGCACCCCGTGGGCACCCGCGATAGGAACAATGGCACGTACTCACGAACCGTATTCGCGCATGAGTTCGATCTCCCTTTGGCGAATCGCGGGATAGCCCCGCGGAACTTCGCGAGACATGATCCAGCGAAGGGTAGCACCCATCCAATCGGCGTAGGGAGTACCCTGGAACCCGAACGTCGTCTCGAGCCTATCCGTACTAACGATCTTCGGGCTCGGAACGGGGACCGAGTAATTCGGCCCCAACCGCCGGCGGATCAATTCCCGCGGAACGTAGGTGATCTCGGGGCGCGGAACTCCCAGTATTATCGCCAAACCGTAGCAATAACGCTCCATGGTCATGATCTGTGGTCCGGCGACGTTGAATGCCCCGGAGAATCCCGACTCCGATTCCAAGATCGATACTACGGCCGAGGCGAGGTCACCGCTGAACACTTTCTGAAAAACGCCACCTCGGCTTTCCTCGGGAAGCAATATTCCCCGGCCGTCACCCACCCTGCGCGCGAAGAACTCCGTTCGCCCCGTGGGATCGCGCGGGCCTTCGATCTGAGGTGGTCTCAGTATTGCGTTCGGAATCCCCCCGGCGCCGAGGACGCCTACGAGGACCGACTCGGCCTCGAGTTTACCCCTGCGATAGCCGGGTGCTTCCAGGGATATCTCCTTTTGAAGCCAACCGCACTTCGCGGGGGCGTCGTCTTCCGACAGGATGTGCATGTTCGCGAAGGGATCGTATCCATCGCGGTGATCGGCCCCCGAGGATAACTCTTCGAGTGGCGGTTCGCCGGGACCATGATAGACCGCACCCGAGCTGGTCAGGACGTACTTGCCCGGGTGCGAGAGGACGTGCAAGACTTCTTGAACCGCCGCTCCACTCATGGCGGAGTTATCGAAAACGGCGTCGAACGTTTCACCCGACAGGCTCGAGGCCACGTCTCCGGGCGAGTTCCTATCCGCTCTAACGTGCCCGACCCTATCATCGAAGGGAAACGGAGTAACCCCGCGGCTGAGTACGACCACCTCATGGCCCCTCGAGACCAGGAGATGCACGGCGTATCTTCCGAAGAATCTCGTGCCACCCAACACCAGGATCTTCATCGGATCCTCCTCAGATGACGAAATTGACCAACTTGTCGGGAACCACTATTACGCGCTTGACCCCGTCGGTGAGATACGCCGCCACCCTATCATGTCCGCGGGCGGCGTCCTCGATTTCCTCCCCGGTGGATCCCGCGGGAACCTGCACCGTGGCGCGCAGCTTTCCGTTGACCTGGACGGCGATCTCGACGGTGTCCATCTTCATCTTGTCGGGATCCGCCACGGGCCACGGCTGATCGAAGATGGAGTATTCACCGCCTAGCGACTCCCACATTTCCTCGGAGAAATGGGGAGTAAAGGGTGCCATCAGCAAGAGCAGTGTCTTCGTCGCCGACATCAGAGCATCTCGGTTCTGCTCTACGGGGGGCACGTCGGCCTCGTATTGATAAAGTGCGTTGGTCAGTTCCATCATGCGGGCCACGCAGGTATTGAAGTGGAACTCCTCGGCATCCCCGGTGACGCGCTCAATTGCACTGTGTTCGACGTAGGCCAATCGGGCGTCGGCCTCGGTAGCATCGCCGTCACCGCCCCCTTCGCCAATCTCCGCCACGGATTGGACCCACCGTCTCACTCTATCGATGAACCGGGAGGTGGCCCTGATCCCGTCATCTTCCCAGGCACCTCCTTCGACGTAATTGAAGCCGAAGGCCAGGTACAGTCTGAAGACGTCGGAACCGTGGTCGGTAATGTAGTCGTCCGGCGAAACGACGTTGCCCCGGGACTTGCTCATTCGCCTCCCGTCGGGGCCGAGGATCATCCCCTGGTGAGTAAGCGAAGAGAAGGGTTCGCGGAACCCAACGTGCCCCAGGTCGTAGAGCACGTGGTTTATGAATCGCGCGTACAGGAGATGCATCACCGCGTGCTCAATCCCGCCGACGTACTTGTCCACGGGTAGCATGGCGTCTACCCGGGTTCGATCGAAGGGCTGTTCGTCGTTGGCACTGTCGGGATATCTCAGGAAGTACCACGAGGAGTCGACGAAGGTATCCAGGGTGTCGACGTCCCTCCTGGCGGGGCCACCGCATTCTGGGCAGGAAGTCTTCACGAAGTCTTCAGAGCTGGCCAGGGGGGCGCGTCCCCGCGGGGCGTAGTCGACCTCGTGGGGAAGTTCGACGGGTAGATCCTCGATGGGGACCGCAACGGCGCCACACTCATCGCAGTGGATCATGGGTATGGGCGCACCCCAGTACCTCTGGCGGGATACAAGCCAGTCCCGCAATCTGTAGGTAATGGCGGATTCGCCCAGTCCCTCGTCCCGAAGGGCGTCGGTGATGGCGACGCGGGCGGCGGCGGAGGTCAACCCATCGAAGCGACCACTGTTCACCAGGACGCCATCTTCGGTGTAGGGGAGGGGTGCCTCGGATCGATCCGAAGACGTGACGACCCTGGGAATGGGCAAGTCGTGGGCCTCCGAGAATTCGAAATCCCGCTCGTCGTGCCCGGGAACCGCCATTACGGCTCCGGTGCCGTAGGACAAGATGACGTAATCCGCGATCCAGATGGGTACCCTTTCACCGCTGAGTGGGTGTTTCGCGTAACCACCGGTAAAAACCCCGGTCTTCTCCCGTTCCAAGGATGTGCGCTCCAGCTCCGACTTGCGCGCGGAACGCTCGATATATTCCGTCACGGCCCGCTCCCTGTCCTGGGAGGCAATGCGGGCCACCATGGGGTGTTCGGGGGCCAGGACCAGGTAATTGGCCCCGAAAAGGGTGTCGGCTCGGGTTGTAAAGACCTCGATGGAGTCTCCTCCGTCGGCCAGGGGGAACCTGATCTTTGCGCCCTCGGACCTGCCGATCCAATTCCTTTGCATCTCCTTGGTTCTCTCGGGCCAATCGAGATCGTCGAGGCCCTCCAGGAGGCGATCGGCGTACTCCGTTATGCGGAAGAACCACTGAGTCATATTCCTGTGGACGACGGGACTGTCACAGCGTTCGCATGCTCCATCGAGTACCTGTTCGTTGGCCAATACCGTCTGGCAATCGGGGCACCAGTTCACGGGCGCCTCCGCTCGATAGGCCAACCCGGCGCGATGTAGCTGCAGGAACAGCCATTGGGTCCAACGGTAATACGACGGATCACAGGTCACCACTTCGTAGTCCCAATCGAACATCGCTCCCATGGCCCTCAGTTGCTCGCGCATGGTCTCGATGTTCGCCCACGTGGACTCTTCGGGGTGAATACCGGTCTGTATTGCGTAGTTTTCGGCGGGAAGGCCGAAGGCATCGAAACCCATGGGTTCGAAAACCTCGTAGCCCTGCATGCGCTTCATCCGGGCCCAGGAATCGGTCAAACCGAAATTGTACCAATGTCCCACGTGGAGCTTGGCCCCGGAAGGATACGAAAACATGGATAGGACGTAGTACTTGTCCCGAAGCCGGCCCGGATCGAAACTATAGAGTCCAGTTTCCTCCCACCGACGCTGCCATTTCTCATCGATCTGCACGGAATATCCCGTCAAGGGACGATCACCTCCATAAAAATAGGCCTTCACCCGTAGAGACGGAACGGAGTCCGTGGTACCACTCTACTTGGGCGAAAGCCCCACTCTCGGCATCTAACGTTGCCCGACGGAGGTGGCTGGGGCAAACTGCCTTCACCACCTCGACTCCGGGGTGAGTTCGGAGTTCGAAGCGGTGCGCCTTTCACCGGCCGGCAGCTCTCTGTGCTCGCCCTCACTCCTAATACTCCCCGTCGATGTCTTTGGGAATTGACTTTTCATACATGATACTAGAGGGTGGTGGCATCGGCAACAATGCGGGGCCACGCCCCTCCGAAAAATCATCCGAGACGACGGCCCTCGCCGTTCCTCGGATGCGAAGGGAAGGACATTTCCTTGGTACGTGTCGCAACGTTAGTGTTGGTCCTGATACTCCTGATACCCCTCGGACCGCTGGCTTGTGGATCCCAGGATGCCTACGACGAGGGGCCGGCGGATCCGCCCGCCGAGGATCCCTCCCGGGACGAATCCACCGAAACCGATGAGGACGGGGGGCCCGAACCGGCGGATCCCTCCACCGGCGAAGGCGTCGCGGAAGACGGGGGAGAAGAGGACGAGGAAAGAGGGGATGAAACCCCGGTCGTCGACCCGGGGCCCGCTAGCGGATTACCACCCAATGAACTGGGGAGTGTACCCATCCTGATGTACCACCACTTCGGCTCGGAAGAGGATACCTGGACCCGCACCCTCGAAAACTTCGAAGCCGACCTGGAGTTTCTCTACGAGAACGGGTATCGACCGATCCCGATGCGCGATTACGTCTCCGGCTCCATCGATCTACCCCGGGGCATGTCGCCCGTGGTAATCACCTTTGACGACGGCCTGGCATCCCAGCTACGTTGGTCCGAAGGGGGCGTCGGTTATCCCCACCCGGACTGCGCCGTCGCGATCCTAACCGAATTCGCCCGGGACAAAGACGGGTTCGAGACCCACGCCGTCTTCTACCTGAACTCTCCCAGGCCTTTCCATCCCCTCGACGCAGATGACATCCCTGAAACGCTCCGATGGCTGGTGGACCACGGCTTCGAACTGGGCAATCACACCCATTACCACGCGGATTTTCGCGAAGTAACGAGCCCCGATGAGATACAGAGGGTAATAGCCCTGACCCAGTCCATGGTGGACGAAGCCATACCCGGAGGCTATCCACTGGAGTCCTTCGCCCTCCCCTACGGGCTCTGGCCGCGGGATGGTGAGCTCGCCGTCGCGGGAGAGCACGGTGAGACCACATATAGACATGAGAGCATAGTCCTGGTGGGCGCGAACCCGGCACCATCACCTTACGACCGCGGATTTGACCCGCTCAACACCCCGAGGATTCGCGCTTCGCAGGATCAATGGGACCTTTGGTTTCCCGAACTGGATCGAAATCCCCACAGGAGGTACGTAAGTGACGGGGATACCTCGACGGTGACCATACCCGCAGATCTCGAGGATCGCCTGGACGAGGCATCCGTTGGTGATCGAGAAGTCGTCCTGGCA
>SLGS01000040.1 GCA_007136565.1 Clostridia bacterium
TCCGCCGTCGCATCGAGATATCGCCGCGCGGCTGCCGGGAGATCCGAGTGCCTGCGAACCCCGGTTAGGTCTTCAGACCACCCCGGGAGCTCTTCGTAGACGGGCTCGCAGCTTCCAAAGGTTCCCAAATCGTGCGGGTATGCTTCGGTATATCCCCCGGGATGCCGATATCCCCGGGCGATCTTGATCCGCTCCAGTCCGCTGAGGGTATCCAGCTTGGTGAGGCAAAGGCCGGAAAGGCCGCTAACCCTGACCGAATGCTTGAGAATTACCGCGTCCAGCCACCCGACTCGCCTGGGTCTGCCGGTGGTCGTGCCGTACTCCGCTCCCTGCTCCCTCAGCCAGTCTCCCGTCTCATCCCGAAGTTCCGTTGGCATCGGCCCATCCCCAACCCGAGACGTGTACGCCTTTGCTACACCGATGACGCGGGATATTTTCGTCGGACCAACACCCGTTCCTATGCAGGCTCCCCCGGCGGTGGGGTGGGAAGACGTTACGAAAGGATAGGTACCGTGATCGACATCGAGCATGGTGCCCTGGGCCCCTTCGAACAGGACACGCTGCCCATTATCGAGGGCATCGTTGATGAGGATGGATGTATCGCAAACGTATGGCTGCAACCGCTCAGCGTAGGCCAGGTACTCCTCGAGAACCCGTTGGCGGTCGAACCCCTCGGAATCGTAGACCCGCTCCAGCAGGTGGTTCACCTGCGCGAGCTGGTGAATCAGCTTCTCTTCGAAAACCCGTGCGTTCATTAGGTCCACGACCCTCACGCCGGCGCGCGATGCCTTATCCATGTAGGCCGGACCTATCCCGCGCTGAGTGGTCCCGATCCGGCGCTCTCCTCGCCCTTCCTCTTCGAGGGCGTCCAGGCGCTTATGATAGGGCATGATCACGTGCGCGATATCGCTTAGTTTCACCAGGGAGGGATCGGCCCCGGCGGCCTCGAGGCCATCTAACTCATCGAGCATTTGCCCGGGATCGACGACGACTCCATTGCCTATGACGGATATCTTCCCCGCCAGGATTCCCGAGGGTATGAGGTGCAATTTGTGGGTCTTCCCCGCCACCACGACGGTATGACCGGCGTTGCTACCTCCTTGATAGCGAACGACCACATCCGCTCTTTCGGCGAGGAAGTCGGTCATCTTTCCCTTACCCTCGTCGCCCCATTGGGCACCCACTAGGACTACAGCCATGATTACAACGCTCCCCCCGGAATTTGCGCGTTAGACTTGATCACCGGCGCATATATGACGAGCTGCCCTGA
Source organism: Clostridia bacterium (assembly GCA_007136565.1). Classification (GTDB taxonomy): domain Bacteria; phylum Bacillota; class Sulfobacillia; order SLMV01; family SLMV01; genus CSSED11-154. The sequence goes on from SLGS01000040.1 coordinate 1,271, forward strand.
CCCCAGAGGCGGATGCCTGGGCGAGACCGTGGGTTATCCCGGCCCCATCCCCGACGGCGAACAGTCCCGCCACGGGAGTCTCCATGTTTTCGTCTACCCGCAAACCCGCGGAATAGAACTTCACCTCTACGCCGTACAGAAGAGTGTGTCTCGAATGGACGCCGGGCATCAGGATATCCAATGCCTCGAGCATTTCAAGTATGCCCAACAGCTGCCTGTACGGCAATACCAGGCTGAGATCCCCCGGCGTAGCCTCCGGGAGCGTGGGGCGGACGACTCCCCGCGAAAGGCGGTGCTGTGTGGAGCGTCGACCAGCCATGAGATCACCCAACCTTTGGACCAACACACCTCCGCCGAGCATGTTCGCCAATGATGCTATGTTCTTGCCGTAGCGATTGGGTTCGTCGAAGGGCTCGGTAAAGGTTTTCGATACGAGCAAAGCAAAGTTGGTGTTCTCCGTGGAACGATCCCGGTAGCTGTGCCCGTTCACCGTGACCACATCATCCACATTCTCGACGGTCACCTCGCCGTGCGGACACATGCAAAAGGTGCGAACCTTATCGTCGAAGGATCTCGAGTAATAGATCAGCTTGGACTCGTAAACCTTTTCGGTGATCTCCTCGGTTACCAGGGCCGGCACCTCTACTCGCAGCCCGACGTCCACAGGACTCGATGCGGCGCGGATATCCAATCTGCGGGCTTCGCCTTCCACCCATTCTGAACCCGAGCGCCCCGGCGCGAGTATTACGCGATCCGCCCGGATCTCTTCCCCCCGATCGGTTAGCACGCCGCGAACGCGCCCCTCTTCGACCAACACGCGCTCAACGCCCAGGTTGAAAGTCACGTTCAACCTGCTGGCCAGGTAATCGTGGGCCTCCTCCAAGATACCCGCGCAGCGCTCGGTCCCGAGATGGCGGATCCTACCCGGTACGAAAAGCAGATCGGCCGCCGCCGCGCGGCGGTGGAGATCCCGGACCACATCCTCATCGCCACCATAGATCTCATCGGGTGCACCGAAGTGCATGTACCACGAGTCACAATAATCGATGAGATCGGACAATTCTTCCCGCGGCATGTACTCCAGGAGACTTCCCCCGAACTCGGTGGTCAGGGTCAGTTTACCGTCACTGAATGCACCGGCCCCTCCCCACCCTGACGTTATCGAGCAAGGACGGCACCCGACACATCGCCCGAGCCGTTGAAGGGGACAGTCCCTGCCGCGAAGGTCGTTTCCCCTTTCGATCATGAGGATCGATAAATCGGGCCTCCGAAGCGTCAGCTCGAGGGCGGCGAAAATGCCCGCCGGGCCCGCGCCGACTATGACAACATCGTAGGAGGATCCATTGGAGGGCAATCTCATTCTTCCTCTCGCCAGGAGGGCTCCACGAATCGACTGTACTGCTTCATGAAAATGAGGTTCACGATACCCGTGGGACCATTACGCTGTTTCGCTATGACCAGATCCATCAGGTTCTCGTTATCGTTGTCGGGATTATTCCATAGGAAGGTAACCACGTCGGCATCCTGCTCAATGGCCCCCGATTCGCGCAAGTCCGAAAGCTGCGGTCGCCTGTCCGAGCGTTGCTCGACCGCCCGGCTCAGCTGTGATAGGGCGACTACCGGAACTTTCAGCTCCCTCGCGAGGCCCTTCAAGGACCGCGAGATCTCGGAGATTTCCTGCTGCCTGTTCTCCAGGTTATTCCCATGCATCAGTTGTAGGTAGTCGATGAGTATCAAGCCGACGTCCGCCTCCGCCTTCATCCGCCGAGCTCGACCCCGAAGTTCCATTGCGCTGAGACTGGGGCTGTCATCGACGTAGATTCCGACTTCGCTCAGTCGACCGAGGGCGCGAGAGAGCTTCGGCCAATCCTCGTCCCTGAGGTACCCGGATCTAAGGCGATGCCCGTCTATCCTGGCCTCGGACGCCAGGAGCCGCATCGCAAGCTGCTCCCTGGCCATTTCGAGGCTGAAAACGGCCACTGGGATGTCGTGTCCGATGGCCGCATTGGCCGCGATGTTTAGCGCCAGGGTGGTCTTTCCCACCGACGGCCGGGCCGCTACGATGATCAGCTCGGAAGGATGCAGCCCCGAGGTCATCTCGTCCAGCTTCTTGAAACCGGTGGGTACACCCACAACTTCGCCCTTATGATTGTAGAGTTTCTCGATCTCTTCGAAGGTATCGCGCAGGATGACTTCCAGGGGAGCATAGTTCCTACCGAGCCTTCCCTGGGCCAGCTCGAAAATGAGTTGCTCAGCCTGGTCCAATACCTCCTGGGGCTCGCGATCCGTGGAGTAGGCCAGCTTGCTGATCTCTGCAGAAGCCCTCAAGAGCCTTCGCAGGAGGGATTTCTGTTCGACGATCCGCGCGTAGTGTTCAGCGTTGGCGGCCGTCGGAACGGAGGAGGCAACGTCGGATATGTACACCGCACCGCCGACGGAGTCGAGTCCGCCCAGGCGGCCTAGTTCCTCGGTAACGGTAACCAGGTCCACTGCCTCGCCCCTATCGAAGAGTCGAAGCATGGCTTCGAACATGCGGCGGTGTGACTCCCGGTAGAAGTCGTCCGGTCGCAGGAGTTCGGCCGCAGCAACGATCGCATCCCGGTCGAGCATCATGGATCCGAGCACGGATTTCTCTGCGTCCTCGTTGTTCGGCGGCACCCTGTCCATTAGAGTGCTCACTTAAGCCCCCCTCCAAGACGCGATGAGACCTTCGACCTCAGTCCTCGGCGACTACCGCCACCGCAATGGGGACCTTTACGTCGGCGTGGAGATCCAGGATAACCTCGCGCTGCCCGAGATCGCGAATGGGTTCTTCGAGCTGGATCTTTCTGCGGTCGATCTTCTCTCCGACCTTTTCTTCGACGGCCTCGGCGATATCTTGGGCAGTCACGGAACCGAATAGTTTCCCGGATGCGCCGGCCCGGGCGCCCAGCTGCACTTCCACTCCCTCGAGGGCCTCGGCAAGTCTCTCGGCTTCCCTGAGCGCCTCGTCCGCGGCGCGACGACGCCGATTGAGTTCTTCTTCCAACCTGGCCATGTGGGCCTTGGTGGCCTTTTGGGCCAACCCACGGGGGATCAGGTAGTTGCGGGCGTACCCGTCGGCGACCTCGACGATGTCGCCGGGTCCGCCGAGATTTTCGACCATTTCCAGCAGGATGATTCTCATTTGAAGTCCTCCTCGTTTCTGTCTTCGGTTTCGACGTTCGATGGCTTCGTATCTCTCTTATCGAAAAACCCCCGCACGTCGAGCCCCGAATCCAATATGGCCACCAGGGGAAGGATGGATACCCCGATGGGATTGATCGTAATCAAAGCGGTGATTCCTCCGGCCGCCAAGGGCGATCGGATGAACCTTTGCAAGACGAAAAACAAAAGTGCCGCCCCAAAAACCAAGTAGGCGCCGTTGGCCGCAAACAGAGCGTTCTCGGCGAGCATCACGGGGTAGTTGACTGTATCGGCGTCACCCCCGAGGACTATTATGGTGCCGTAAGATCCCAGTAGGACCAAGGCGAGCCAAATCGGAGCGCGCCACCGCGCGAACGAAGGTAATGCGGGAACCGGGTAATTGAGTCTCGGCAAGATGAGCCTCGTAACTCCGAACGTCCACATCGAGTACAGGAAGGCCGACATCATGAGCATCGCGGGGAATACCGTCTCCATGATGCCGACCGCGGCCTCGAGCTCTGCGACCAGATCCTCTGGCGTCGCGACCCCGGCACCGGCGTAGACCTCCGCCATCATCTCCGCGCTGCGCACGGCTGTGGCCTGGATTTGTTCTACGAGATCTATCCCCATGAGGGGGCCGGCCAGCCCCAAGGTCATCAGAAACGACAGTGCGATGACCCCTGTTCCCACCCCGACCAGGGTGGACGCGGGCCACCGCCGCAACAGGCCAACCCCGTATGCTACCCCGATCAGACCCACTATGGTGATCCCCGCGAGGACCGCCTGGATGATGCCGAGGAACATCGTGGATAGAACAACCGTCACGGCGACTGTCATCAGCCCGTAGCGCACTCCGTGCCTGAGAATCACCAGCATGACCGGTACAGGCCACGTAATTACGACGAAGAAGCCAGCCAGGGGGAGGAAGGCTCCGAGGAACATTAGCAATACGGTTATTGCCGCCAGGAGGGCGCTCTCTGCCAGCGATCGCACGGATCCTCCCTGAACCACGAAGGCTACCTCCCCTTCAACCGGCGCTCTCGTCCGAGCGCGACAATGGTAGTTTCAACCCCTAGGATCCACCGAATACGGACTACGTCACGTCCACGGTGAAGGGGAGCAGTGCCATGATCCGGGCCCTCTTGATTGCCTGGGTCAACTGCCTTTGGTGGCGGGCACAGTTGCCCGTGACGCGGCGCGGCAGGATCTTACCCCGATCGCTGATGAATCGGCGAAGACGCCCCACGTCCTTGTAATCCACCCCTTCGATCTTATCGACGCAAAAACCACAGACCTTGCGGCGTTTCTTTCGCGGTCTCTTGGGTGGCAATAGGTACACCTCCCATTCTTAAAAGGGAACCTCGTCCTCAAAATCTTCCTCGAACAGGTCCTCGAATTCGTCGACTCCCTGGTCGTTGGTCTTCTTGGATCGCGAGGACCCACTACGGTCACTGGGCCAGTCGAGAAACTTGACCTCGTCGGCCACGATCTCCACGGTGCGACGGCGCTCGCCTTCGGCGGTTTCCCAGTTGCGGGCCTGCACCATCCCCTTGACCGCTACCAGGCGCCCCTTGTTCAGGTTGGCTCCGACGGTCTCGGCCAGCTTGCGCCAGCAGACGATGTCGTGGAAATCCGTCTCTCGTTCGCCTTCGCGATTGGTGAAAGGCCTGTCCACGGCCAACCTGAAGTTGGCCACGGCGATGCCGTTCACCGTGTACCTCAGCTCGGGGTCCGCCGTGAGTCGCCCTATAAGAACACATACGTTGAGCATAGAAGAGACCCCCCGTCCTCAGTTACTCCTCTTGCTTGATGAGCATGAACCGGATAACCGTATCGTCCAACTTCATACGGCGATCCATCTCCAAAGTGATTTCTTCGTCACCGGCGAAATCCAGGATGACATAGTAGCCCTCTTCATGGTCGTCGATCGGATACGCAAGACGGCGCGTTCCCCACTCGTCCAACTCGTTGACGGTCCCGCCCAGCTCTCCCACCATGTCCCGGTAGTGAGCTGCGCGTTCCCTAGCAACTTCGTTGCCGGCGTCGGGACGCACTATATACATTAATTCGTAGTTGCGGAACGGCAAGACTGAAGTCCTCCTTCCCTCGGCCTAAGCGGCTTTGCCTCCCGGACAAAGCGAGAAGTGAAGCGTCTTAGTTGTGGCCTGATTGCAGTGCCCGTGTATTATAACACCGGATCGGGCACCTTCCAAGCTAGGGATTAAAAAGTATCTGGAGTACATCTCCGTCGCGGACGACATACTCCCTTCCTTCGATTCTCAAGAGACCCCGCTTTTTTGCTTCGGATCGAGATCCGATGTCGATCAGGGTTGCGGCGTCGATTACCTCGGCGCGTATAAAGCCCTTTTCCATGTCCGTATGAATCTTACCCGCCGCTTGTTTGGCGGTGGCTCCGGCCACGATGGACCACGCGCGAGTTTCATTCTCATTCCCGGAAAAGAAGGTGATCAGACCGAGCAGGTTGTGGGCCGATCGGATGAACCGGTCGCGACCGGACTCGCAAAGCCCTGCGTCATCGAGAAACAGCGCTCGTTCCTCCGGATCCAACTCCCCGAGCTCATCCTCGAAGGCCGCCGACAACTCTATGACCCGCCCGCCCCTTTCGGAGAGTTTCTCGATTAGACCCGGGGGCGCACCCTCCGCCGGGTCGTTGGTGTTCACCACGTATAAGACCGGCAGCATGGTTAGCAGGCGCATGTCCTCCGCCATCTTCCGTTGGTCGATGGAGAGATCCGCGCGTCCCAGGTAATGCCCGGCCTCGA
>SLGS01000117.1 GCA_007136565.1 Clostridia bacterium
ACCTGGCGGAACTATTGCATCTACTGCGACAAAGCGGGATCGACCTGATCCCCGAAGTGGAGGGTCGAGACGAGGCCTGAGCGCCGCGCAGCCGTGGCCGCGGGCCAATCTATGGCATCCCGGTCGCTCCGGGGATTTCGTCCCGGCAAGAATGGGTGGCCTTTGAACTGGTGAACTAACGGCAGCATCCTTCGCCGGACGCAGCAATTCTTTGTCGTCGTAGGCTCATCTACTCCGGATGAGGTTTCCCGGGCACTCGGCGGGGGTGCCGGCTTCAGCCTCGCGTTCGACCTTCGGACCGCGGCGATCCCCTCCGTGTCCCCGGGTACAGTGAACCCGCAGGCATGTCTACTACTACTCGCGGTCGCTATCGCACTTACCGACTGGTGGTGGACCCTGTCCCGAATGCCATTCTCTCCGGCCGAATTCGTGGTGCGTCCGATGCGACGCATAGGGAATCGCCAAGGCCGGGGCGGGGAAGACCCAGGTTTCATCGGGATCATCGAACGAGAGGTGAGTCTTTGTGGTTCACGAGTTCCAGGATACTTCAGTATTGGTCGTCGGTGCTTCGGGGCTAATGGGTGGTGAAATCGCTGCGGCCTTCGCCCGGGCGGGAGCAAGGGTCATGCTATCCGACATCGACGGGTCGGGGGCCGAGGGCAGGGTTGAAGAGCTGCGGGGCGAGGGGTGCGATGTAGCCTTCCACCGCGCAGACGTTACGGATGCCGCGGATGTCCACGACCTCTTGCGCCATACTCTCGAGGCACTAGGTGGTATAGATGTCGTGGTGAATGCGGCCGATGTTAGGGTGTTCGGCCCGGCGGTCGACGTCCGCGAGGAGAGATGGAAGGCGAAAATCGAGGTGGCGTTCAAGCCGTTTTTCCTCCTGTTCGGTGGGGTGGCCCGCCATTGGATCGAGGAGGGGCGGACCGGACGCATGATCAGTATATCGTCGACGGAGTCGACCATTCCCTACCCGGGTTCGGTGGCGGAGTCCGCCGCCAAGGCCGGCGTCGACATCCTGACACGGGTAATGGCGTGCGAGCTGGGACCAAGCGGGATAACCGTCAATGCCATAGCGCCCGGGATGACGCGAAAGCGCCAAGAAGACCCCGGTTTTTCGGCGGAGTACATCGAAAGCTACATGCACCATATACCCCTCGGTCGCGCCGGCGAGGAGCGGGAGATAGTCGATGCGGTCTTCTTCCTCGCATCCTCCGCCGGCAGTTATGTCAACGGTCAGACCCTGGTCGTCGATGGCGGGTACAGCGCCGGGATCCCGGCCCTGCAAGTCTCGGGAGAGCCCCCGACACAGTGGTTGGGCTTCGACCGCGATCGGGAAGGGGTGTGACGACATGAAGGATCTAGCGGGAAAGGTCGCCGTGATCACCGGGGGCGCTGGTGGGATCGGTCGATGCATAGTGGCGGAACTGGCTGAAGCGGGAGCGCGGTGCGTCGTCAGTGACATGGATGACGAGTGGGGCCAGTTGGTCGTCGCAGAGATCGAACGAGGTGGCGGCGAGGCCTTCTACGTGAGCACCGACATCACCGATAGTTGTGAAGTCTCATCGTTGTTCGCCGAGACGGTACGGAAGTTCGGATCCGTGGATATCGTCGTCAACGTGCCGGACATACAGGTCCTCGGACCACTGCACGAATTGAAAGAAGACCACTGGGATAAGAAAGTTGACGTTGCACTACACGGTGCGTTCCTGGTTTGCACCGAGGCCGCTAGGATCATGCTTTCCCAGGGCCGAGGAGGCCGCATAATCTGCATATCGTCGACGGGCGGATTCCTGGCCCGCCCAGGGCACGGTCCGCACTCCGCATCCAAGGCGGCGCTGAATGCCATGGTGCGAGCCATGGCATTGGAACTCGGTGAGCACGGGATCACCGTAAACGCGGTGGCTCCGGGCGGCACCGACGTGGTCGGTCCCTCGAGGAAGGGGGGCTTCAAGCCCGGGCAGACCGATAAGATCCTCGAGGTGATGCCGGTGAAAGAGCTCGTTCACCCCGAGGCGCACGCCCATGCCGTGGCGTATCTAGCCTCGGAAAGGGCGTCGTTTGTCACGGGCCAGGTACTGGTCGTCGACGGGGGATTCATCGCCGGTAAACTGACCGTGGGCGGGGAGATAGAAGATACGGTCCCCGCCGGGCTCGACTCGATGCGAGGAACGGATGGTGGGGATGTATGAACTCACTTGTATCTCCGAGGGTTACACTGTACATCCAGATCCACGATGGGCGTCCCCGTTCGCAGAAGGTGGCGCTGGCGAAAGCGCTGACCGATGCCTGCGTGCAGGGCGTATCGGGATTGGTACCCGAGAACGTAAGTGTCTCGTTTCGGGTAGTGAGTTATGACGATGTCTCCTTGGGTCCCGACCTATTGAGCGACGTCGTGGGACGGAAGGTGGACGAAGATGCCGACACTTCACCTGCACGTTAACGTGAGCCAGACCCAGGATGAGAAGCGCCGCTTGACGACGCTGGTCACCGACGCCGTGGCGGATACCCTGGGCAAAAAGCCCGAGGACGTGACACTTTATCTGCATTACCACGTTGGAGGCGATCAGGATATGGCCTTTGGGGGATCGTTGGTTTCTGACAATCGACCGGAGTAATCCGGGTATCGACGCGGGAGGACGCACCGGTGGTTCGCGAACGGTGCGTCCTCCCGTACCATTCCAGAAGTCTTTCGTCCCAAGGATGTCTCGATGCCGAAGGCATTCCGCCGCCCAGTGGCCGCGGGTCTATCCCGATTCCACGGGGGTCGAGGGGCTCTTGTCGGTCCGGCCCGTCCAACTGCGGAGGGGATCCGGTCTCCGACGGGTCGGTGCTCAGTCTACCCGCCGAGCGATAGGGCGCGCGCCGGATTTTCGATCATTATGGCCTCCACCTGGGCGTCGGAGAGCCCGGCGCGACTCTTCAACATGGGCAAGAAGACCTCGCTTATGTGCGTGTAACCCAGGCCACCGGCATCCCGGAATAGTCCCGCCCCGTTGCATCGATCGGTGCCGAACAATAGGCGAGAGATGTGTCCCCGGTCGATCATCATCTTTACGAGGTCCGAGCGGGTTTCGTCCATCAGCCACTGGTACTGTCCTATGACATCGAACTGCACGTAACACCCGTGTTCCGCTAGTTCGCTCAGCACGTTGATGTCGGGCCGCTCGTCGACGTGCCCCACGATCAACCGGTGGGCGTGACCTCCCTCTTCCCGAAAGATCTTCAGGTGCTCGATCCCGACGGTCCCGCCGGGGATCTCGTAACGACGCGTACCCGTGGTGTGGGTAGTCACGGCGGCACCCGTCTCCAGCGATGCCCTCACGACGGCCCGCAGGACCTTGAGTTCGACGGCCTCTATCCTTGCGCGCATTATACCCGACTTGAAGAGACCGGGCCTTACACCGGTGTCGGGATCGCCTTCCTCGAGGTCTCGCACCAGGATCTTCGCGATTTCCCCCACGCTCGCGCCGTCGACCCACCCGGGTATGCTGGGTTCGGTGTAAAACCCAGACGTTGCTATGATGTGAACCCCGCTGCGCTCGGAGAAGTCGCGCAACCGGGCGAGGTCTCGTCCCCAGTGTTCGGTGGTGACTTCCACGAGGGCGCGTCCTCCGTCGGCGTAGTAGAGGCGAAGTTCCTCGAGAACCCGGTCCTCGTCGTCGAGGATCATCGTGTCCCGCACATCACGCGTAACCGAAGGCAATAGGTACCCGCGCTCGATATCGCTGAAATCACACCATATGTGCTCGTGGGTTTGGCAATACCCGAGGTCGGTTGGACTTATGTCGCCTCGGACTGTCCTGACCATGCTCATGGTTTATTATCGCGACCTTTCGAAATGCTTTCTCAACACCTCGCCGGTTCTAGGTCGACTTCGTCGCGGCGGGATCATCGTGTCCCTCGCCGGTCGGTGCCCACCCGGGGATAACGGTCCTCCGACAAAGAGATTATGTCCTAATCGATGCCCCGAGGCGGCGGTGTCTTCCGCGTGCTGCCCCATTGATTCCACGCCCGCTCGGAAAATCCTGTTCCAAGATTGGCTCAAAGGAATTCAAACTATCATGCAGAATACGTCCAGTTAGATCGGATATAATATAGGATGGGTCCGGATAATTCGAAAACTGCGTCGCATCTCGTTTTGCCCGGTACCCGTGACAAAATCATTGTCGGAGACCGTGTCACATTCCTGGGGAGGTATCGAAGGTATGTCCCGCAAACATGCAATGCTTGTCCTCGTCGGCCTGTTGTCTCTATCGCTTCTTCTTTTCGGATGCTCGGGTCCATCGGGAGAACCATCTGCACCTTCCGGGGATGAGATCACCGAGATCATCATCGCGAATCCCACCGACGTGACCACGATGGATCCCGGTTGGAGAACGGTGATGTCGGATCAATACGTGAATTATTACACTTTGGATACTCTCTTCATTCGCACGCCCGAGGGTGACTTGGTTCCTTCCCTCGCGGAGTCGATAGAAGCCCTCTCCGACACGGAGTGGGAGGTCAAGTTGGTCGAAGGCGTAACGTTTCACAACGGCGAGAGTTTCGATGCCGAGACGGTCAAGTTTAGCTTCGATCGCATGTTCAATCCCGATGATCCCAGCCCGTCCGCTGGCCGCTTCGATACGATCATCGAAGTGCGGGTCGTCGATGACCACACCGTGCACCTGATAACGGCAGAGCCCGATCCCCTGGTGCCGGCCCGCATCGCGCAACTGGACATGGTGCCCCCGGGATACTACCAGGAGCACGGTAGGGATCACTTTGCCAGCAATCCCGTCGGTACCGGCCCGTACGTGTTCAAAGAATGGGTCAAGGACGATCGCGTAGTACTCGAGGCAAACCCCGATTACTTCTTGGGCGAGCCCAGCGTTCCCCGGATAATTTTCAAGCCCATTCCGGAGTATTCCACCAGGCTGGCCTTGCTTCGCACGGGAGAGGTTCACCTGATCCCCAACGTTTATCCCGACGACGCCGCGGACCTCGGTGGCGAAGACGGCATAGAGGTCTATTCCACCAATACCATGCGTACCATGGAATTGATGATTCGCCCGGATCTGGAACCGACCGACAACAAGTTGGTGCGACAGGCCATGAACTACGCGGTGGACAAAGAGGCCATCGTCAACGAGATCCTCAGCGGTTTTGGGGAAGTGGCCAACGCGCAGGTAATAGGTCCCATGTACTTCGGGTACCACCCGGAGCTCGAGGCATACCCGTACGATCCCGATCGGGCGCGCGAACTCCTGGCCGAGGCCGGGTACCCCGATGGTGTTGACGTCGAGTTCTACACCCCGGCGGGGCGTTACACCATGGATACCGAGATCGCCGAAGCCGTAACCGAAATGCTCAACGACGTGGGTATCAGGGCCCAGCTGACCAAGTTCGAGTGGGGAGTATACGCTCAACTGCAGCAGGACAAGGATCTCGGCCACATCAACCTCTTCGGGTTCATGAACCCCATGTACGATGCCGACGGCGTCATGCACGGCCTGTTCCGCTCCGGGGTGATCTGGGGCGTGGGACCGTACTGGCAGGTTGATCGCGTGGACGAGTTGATCCAAGAGGGCAGAACCGTAATCGACCCGGATACCCGGGAAGCCATATATCACGAGCTCGCCGAGATCCTGCGCGACGAGGCGCCGGTCATCTTCATGCACCACATGACCGAGATCTACGGAGCCCGCGACTTCGTCGAGTTCACCCCTCGCCCGGACGATTGTCCCGACGTGTTCGGCAAGCCCTTCATGGGTCAGTAGAGGAAAATCACCGATAGTTTCCGCACCCGGTGGGGAGGGTCCACCTCCTCACCGGGCGACGATAACCGTCTAGGTGCTGGAGGCCTGGTTCAATGAGCGTGTACGCCTACCTGATACAACGCCTGCAACACGCCGTCTTGGTCGTGCTGGGAGTTTCGCTGATAGTATTCATCCTTATGTACCTGACCGGGGATCCGGCAACCCTGATGCTCCCCACCGACGCGACGGCGGAGCAGATAGAGACCTTCCGTCGCGCGATGGGATTCGATCGGCCCATCCACGAGCAATACCTAACCTACCTGGGCAGGGCGGTCCGCGGAGACCTTGGGCTTTCGCTGAGGCATCGACAACCCGCCATGTCCCTGGTGATCGAGCGATTTCCCGCCACCATCGAGCTCAGCGTGGCGGCTTTCGTGGTGGCCCTGGGCATTTCCGTGCCCCTGGGCATAATCAGTGCGGTCAAGCGGGGAAGCCTTTTCGATTCCCTCGCCACCGTGGTGGCCATGGTGGGAATCAGTGTGCCGATATTTTGGCTCGGGATAGTGCTCATCCTCGTGGTGTCGGTCAACTGGGGGCTCCTGCCCGCGTCCGGGCGCGGTGGGATCGACAACCTGGTCCTTCCGGCCATTACCCTTGGGATGTTCATGGGCCCGATGATAACGAGGTTGCTGAGATCCAGTCTCATCGATGTCCTAAAGCAGGACTACATTCGCACAGCCCGTTCGAAGGGCCTGGCCGAGAGGGTCGTGATATACAAGCACGCTCTCAAGAACGCCTCCCTGCCGGTCATCACCGTCTTGGGACTTCAGATCGGGGCGATGATGGGTGGATCCATCATCACCGAGACCGTGTTCGCCTACCCGGGCATGGGGCTTTTGGCGATCCAGGCCATCCGCAATCGCGATGTCCCGGTGGTCCAGGCCTTCGTCCTCGTCGTCGCACTGATAATTCTGACGGCGAATCTAACCGTAGACCTCCTCTATACTTACCTCGACCCGCGCATCACGTATTCGTGAGGAAGTGGCGACCTATTGATCAGGCTATTGAGGAAGAACCCAACCGTCATCGTGGCCTTCGCCGTGTTGGCGATCACCGCCCTCGGTGCGATCTTTGCTCCCTGGTTGGCCCCGTACGCTCCCACGGACCAGGTCCTAACCATGCGGCTCACACCCCCTTCGTGGTCCGAGGGCGGGAGTGGTGACTACCTGCTCGGAACGGATGGCCTGGGCAGGGACATATTGAGCCGGATGATATTCGGGGCCCGGGTGTCCTTGCTGGTGGGTTTGGCTGCGGTCCTCGTCCAGGGGCTGACCGGCGTGACCCTGGGTTTGATAGCGGGGTATTTCGGAGGATGGGTGGACAAACTCATCATGCGGATCGCCGACGTTCAACTGGCCATTCCCTTCATGGTGCTGGCCATTGCGGTCATGGCGGTCCTGGG
>SLGS01000108.1 GCA_007136565.1 Clostridia bacterium
CGACGGAACCCGGACCTACTGCCCGGACGTCGTGGAGGAGATGGTCCAAAAGGGTCTTTGCTACTCCCCCACGATCCAAACCGCCTTCCGAGGCCTGGAGCGGTATGCTGGTGTAGAGGGTCTATCGGCCGAGGACAAGGCGAAAAAAGAGTCGGCCAGGTACAAGCTCAGCCGGAAACTGGAGAACCTAAACGAGATGCTGGAGGCGGGAGTCTCCATCATCGCCGGCACCGACGCCATTAAGGAATTCGGCGATTACGTGATAGGCTTGGAACTCTTTGTCTACGCCGGGATGACCGATGCCCAGGCGCTCGAGAGCGCGACTTCCAACGCCGCCCGCGAGATCGGGCTGGGCGATTGCTTGGGTACCCTGAGGCCCGACATGGTGGCCGACATCGTCGTGGTGGACGGGGAGGCACATCGGCGGATCGCGGATCTGAGGAACGTCGTCGAGGTCTTCCAGGGCGGGCGCCGCGTGGAGGTGCCGTCGCACATCCGGGAAATGATCCCCGCTACCGCGGCCCCCGGTGTCGCATCCGACGTGGGAGCCGTTCTCAACGGCTAGGGATTCGGCCGGAAAGAGTGACTCGTGAAAGAGGAGGTTTCGCATTGGATTTTGCCGAGGTAAGGAAGCAACTGGAGACCAACGAAGACCGACTGGTGGGTATGCTCGGCGACCTGGTGTCCCAGATGAGCATCAGCGAGGGTCGCCGGGGTGTTAAGGAGTGCGCCCGGGTGCTCGTCGATATCCACGAGAAGCTGGGTTTCACCGAGGCTGAAGTTTTCGACACGGGCGATTGGGCCAACGTTTGGGCCTTCTTGGACGAGGGCAAAGAGCACACGCTGGCAGTCTACGCGATGTTCGATCACGCTCCCGTTCCCTCGGGATGGCGACGCGACCCCTACGGTGCCGACGTGGAATCCATAGAGGAGCACCCGAAGGTGATGTTCGGGCACGGAATAGCGACGAAGGGCCCGTACATGACCTGGCTCGCCGGGATACACGCGCTAAAACAGGCCGGTGTCACCCTGCCTTTCAACGTGGCCTGTCTCCTGGAGGGCGAGGAATTCGTCGGCAGCACCAACTACCGCAAGATGATCAATCACTACAAGGACCGGATGGGTAACTGCATCGGTCTCATAAGCCCCTCGGCGGGGCAGGCGCCCGACGGTAGTGTCAGCGTCAACCTGGGATCCAAGGGGTGCGCCTACTTCGAGCTGGTCGCCTCCGGCGCTTCCTCGGGGCGTGGGCCCCTGGGCAAGAGCGTTCACAGTTCCGCCCAGGGTCTCGTCGAGAGCCCGGCCTGGGGCCTCCTCGAGGCCATGGGGCTCTTCACGGAAAAGGGGTCCTGGGGAACCACGGTACTCCTGGATGAGTTGAACGAGGACATATACCTCCCCGAGGGCGAAGAGGCCGAGCTGCTCGAGGGCATCATCGGGATGTTCGAGGGCAAGGATCTCAAGAAGGTCCTCCCGGGTGTCGCGGGACGCGGAGAGGTGGGTCGGCTCGTAGCCGAGGCCGAGACGACCCGCGAGGCCATCACCCGCCTCCTCTACTATCCCACCTTCAACATCAACGGGTTGAGATCCGGCTACGTGGACATAGATTCGCCACTCTTCAGCCTCCCCGGCGAGGCCGTGGCGCGGCTGGACGCCCGCTACGGGCCGGGCCAGGATGGCGACGAGTTGATGGCGGCCATCCGAAAGATTCTCGATGACAACGGTTTCGAGGATATCGATATCGAGAACAAGGGCGTGCATAACGCCGCCCGGGCCTCCCTGGACGATCCCATCGTGAAGGGCGTCATGGATGCCTACGAGGAAGCCGGATGCGACATGACCGTTTGGCCCATGAAACCCGCCGGCCCTCCCCTCGGGGATATCTGTTCCGAGGTCGGTGCGCCGGCCCTCGGCGGAGTTGGCCTTGGGGCCCTCGGGGCGGACAGGACCGGACCGGATGAGCAGTGGGGCGCCGCCGCGGATCAGTACATGATCCTCGAGACGGATAGCCCGGACATAGCCGGCTTCCTGGATTCCGCGGAATTTTACGCCAGGTACGTCATGGCTATAGGTGAGCACCTGTAATGATCGCCATTCCCGGGGGCGATCCGCTGCTATCGTAATCTCCCCCGGGAATCAAGAGCGTTTCCGCCTTTTTGGCAGGAATATTTGTGATGACCTAGAAGGTCAAATAATATACTGCCGCAGGTGGCCAATGTACCCGGCGGCTGGCGGGTTTTCCGTTTAGCGCGTACCGCCGGGGTCTTCCGCAGAACGGGGATTTGATCGAAGCATGACGTCCAGGAGGATATCATGACCAACTACATCGTACGCAGACTGCTGGCGATAATACCGATGCTCATCGGTATCTCCATCTTGCTCTTCGTCCTCATGAACATGGCACCGGGCGGACCGGAGATGGTGATCATTGGCGATCTCGAGCGTTACAGTCCCAGCCTGGTCGCCCACATCCGGGAGCAATTCGCCCTGGATCAGCCCATACACATAAGATACCTGCGCTGGCTCGGCAACGCCGCCCGCGGTGATTTCGGCGTTTCCACCACCCAGGCCGGTGGTGTTCCGGTGATGCAGATGATCGGCAATCGGTTCGGCGCCACCTTGCAGCTGACCGGGGGGGCTCTATTGCTCGCCGTTATAGTGGGTGTTCCCCTGGGGATCATCAGCGCCGTGCACCGTTACAAGCTGGTGGACCAGGTGGCGACGGTGACGGCCTTCGTCGGAATCTGCTTCCCGGGCTTTTGGCTGGGGATCATGCTGATTCTTCTGTTTTCGGTGACGCTGGGTTGGACGCCCATCAGTGGCCTGGCCCCCAGTGGCATGAGGGATGTTCTCTCCGCCAGGTTGCATTACGCCATCCTGCCGACCATTACCCTCGCGGCAGTGCAGGTGGGCAGATATACCCGGTTTACCCGTTCCAGCATCCTGGAGGTACTGCAGACGGACTACATTCGAACCGCCAGGGCCAAGGGGTTATCCGAGCGCGTCGTGCTCTTCAAGCACGCGCTCAGGAACGGCCTCATCTCCGTGGTCACCATCATAGGTCTTTCCCTGCCGTTCCTGGTGAGTGGATCGGTGATGATCGAGATGGTGTTCGCGTGGCCCGGGCTCGGGCGCCTGGCGGTGATGTCCATCCAGCGCAGGGATTACGCCGTGGTGATGGGCATCCAGATGGTGATAGCCGTCGCGGTGCTGATGGCGAACCTAATCGTCGACCTGGTGTACGCCATGATCGACCCGAGAATTAGCTACTCGTAAGGGAGTTGCCGACAGATATGACATTGGTGGAAAGACTAAGGGAGAAGCGGGAAGACCTAAGACCCATGGTGCGGCGCTTCAAGCGAAACAAGCCCGCGGTCCTCGGTCTCATCATCGCCATTTGCTTTCTGGTGGTGGCCATCTTCGCTCCGCATCTCGCGCCCTACGACTACCGGGTGCAAGACCTGGAGCGGAGGATGGAGGTACCGTCCTCGGACCACCCCTTCGGCACCGACCGGTTCGGTAGGGACATCTTCTCGCGGGTTATCGTGGGGACGCGGACATCGGTGTACATCGGGTTCACCGCGACGGTGATGGTGGTATTGCTCGGGGCTGTCATCGGCATCGGAGCCGGATTCTTCGGCGGTTCCATCGAGTCCGTCTTGATGAGGATCACGGACATCTTCATGTCGATTCCCTCGATGTTCTTGATGATCGTCTTCGTGGCCGTGTTCGGTCCGAGCCTGTTCAACACCATCATCGTAATAGGTTTGACGCGATGGACGGGGATAGCCAGGCTCGCCAGGGCCAATACCATGGCCATAAGGAACGAGGATTTCGTTGAAGCCGGTTTGGCCACGGGAGCCTCGGACTTGAGGATAATCCTGCGGCACGTTCTGCCGAACATCATGGCTCCGATAGTGGTCCAGGCCAGCCTCTTCCTCGGACAGGCGATATTGACCGAGGCCGGGTTGAGCTACTTGGGCCTTGGGGCCCAGCCGCCGCTTCCGAGCTGGGGTAACATGGTCTCCGATGGCCAGGATTATCTCACGGTGGCCTGGTGGCAGGCGACGATACCCGGGGCCGCCATCTTCTTCGCGGTGTTGGCCTTTAACCTGTTCGGTGACGGGGTCAGGGATGCCCTGGATCCCAAGATGAAAAGATAATGCTCGCAGTATTGTCCGACGAAATCTTGCCCGCCTTGCAGGGGGCGAGTTGCCATAGATCGACAACGATTCACCACTTTGGGAAGGGTGAAGAATGAGTATGTTCAGGAGAAGCTGGCTTTTGGTATTACTGGCCCTGATGATCGCGGGAGCGATGCTGTTCTCCTTCGGATGCGCGGATCCGGCCGAACCCGAGGATCCTGCGGATAACGGAGAAGAACCCGATACCCCCGACGACCCCGACGAGGAAGAGCCCACCGATGAGCGAGGAGACCTGGTATGGTCGCACGCGGGAGATCCCGTCTGGTTGAATCCCGTCTTGGAGCAGGCGGGCAGTGACATCAGGACCAACAAGGTGCTCTTCGACCAGTTGATCGTCTTGAACGAAGAGGCCGAGCCCGAAGGCCAGCTGGCCGCGGATTGGGAGATCAGCGATGACGGTCACCTCGTGACGGTCAACCTGGTGCAAAACGCCTACTTCCATGATGGCGAACCGCTGACGGCCGAAGATGTCGTGTTCACCTACAGTCTCCACCTGAACCCCGAGGTCCCCACGCGGTACGGTAGTGACCTCTGGCCCCTGGTGGGCTTCGAAGAATTGACCGACGAGGACGATCCTGCGGACTTCGAAGAATACGAGCCGGTGGTGGCCGCCGATGAGTATACGGTCGAATTCCACCTGGACTTCCCCTTCGCAGGTTTCGTCACGGAAGCCCTGACCCTGGGTATAGTTCCCAAGCACGTGATCGAGGCGCAGATGGAGGGCGATACCGCCATCACCGAGATCCCCTTCAACGCCAATCCCGTGGGTTCCGGTCCCTTCGTCTTCAACTACTGGGATCACGAGAACGAGATGATCTTCGATGCTTTCGAAGACTACCACCAGGGTCATCCGGGCGCAGACCGGTATATCCGTCGCGTAATTCCGGATCCGACGGTCCGAGCCATGGAGCAGCAGGCCGGTAGCATCGACGTCATGGCCGTCACCGACGTCGACGTTCTAGCCGACCTGGACGCAGATCCCGACGTCGACGTCTACGCGGTACCCGGGTTCGGTTACCGGACGCTGGCCGTGGTAAATGATCATCCCCTCTGGGAAGACAGCAGGGTTCGCGAGGCCATCGCCTACGGCATCGATCAGCAGTCCGCGGTGGAACTCTACGGTGGCCCCATGGCAGACCTGGCCGCCGACGGCGCGCCGATAGGTCCCATCAGCTGGGCGCATCATCCGGACCTGGAGGCGCGTCCCCACGATCCCGATAGGGCCCTGGAGTTGCTCGCGGATGCCGGCTGGGAACAGGACGACAACGGAGTTCTCAGAAACGACGCCGGCGAAGCCTTCGAGTTCGACCTCCTGACTTTCCCCGGCGTGGAACGCCACGACATGAACCTCATATTCCAAGAGAACCTCCGCGGTCTCGGTATGGAAGTCGGAGCCCGCGAGGTCGCCGCCCCGGATCTCATGTACCAGATGTACGGGTCCGACCACCGCGATATGATCTTCATCGGGTGGAGTATGAGCGTAGACCCCGACGGTGAGATGTGGAGGCGCTGGCACTCGGACGAGGACGACCACAATAACTTCTACAACTTCCGAAACGATCGCGTCGACGAGTTACTCGAGATGGCGCGCTTCGAGACGGACCAGGACGTTCGCCGGGACTATTACCACGAGGTCCAAGAGATCCTCGACGAAGAGCTCCCCGGCATCAACGTCTTCTACAGCGTCAGTAATATCGCGTTTAGGTCCAACTTCCACGGCATGAGGTTTGGAGCCGACGGATGGCAGGACTTCATACACGCGATATACCAGGATCCGATCCAGTAAGCGGGCGGCCCACAGCCGAACCCGCCCTGGGCGGAGATAGAAGGTAGTAGCCGCGGTGGGGATCGGCGGAGGCGGTCCACGAGTCCGCCCCGCCGACCCCCGACCGAAATGAGAGGTGTAGGAGTCTTGCAGATTACGGCCAATCGCATCCTGGAGTATAGGGCAATTCGCGAAGAGATACTAAGTGGAATTGACCAAATGGCTTCCAACGAAAGATTACTGGTCTTGGGCGAGGAACTGCCCCGGGCCGAGAGGGCCCTGGCCGAGTACTCACAGCGGCGACATGCCAAGGGTGTAGGTAACGGCACCGATGCCATATACACCGCCCTCAAGGGCCTCGGCGTAACGTCAGGCCATCGGGTTATTATGCCCGCCAACGTTTGTGTGGCGGTGCTCGAGGCGGTAGTGAGGACGGGCGCCCGACCCCATTACGTCGATATTGATCCCGATAGATGGACACTCGACCCCTCCCTGGTCGCCGAGTCCCTGGACCCCTCCACCGGCGCGATATTGGCCGTACACGCCTATGGAACTCCGGCGGACCTCGACGGTCTCTTGGGCCTGGGGGACGAGGCGGGGGTACCCATCGTTGGCGTATGTGGACAGTCCTTCGGTGCCCGCTATCGCGGTAAGCCGGTGGCGGCCTTCGGGGCGGCGGCCTGTTATAGTTTCAATCCCACCAAGATTAACGGGGCCCTCGGAGACGGTGGCGCCGTGGTGACCGACAGCGAGGAAGTGGCCCTGGACGTGCACCGTCGACGCGATCACGGTCGCAATCGGGAAGGCGGTCCGGCGCAGTTCGTCGGCATCAGTAGCCGCCTGGACGAGATCAATGCCATGACCGTCAGACTGAAGCTCGAGCACGTGGACGGATGGATCCGCCAGCGGGGAGAGAGGGCCTCGTATTACCGCTCCCTCCTCGAGGGCATCGACGGGGTGCAGTTACAGACCGTGCCCGAGGAGTGTTCTCCTTCGCACATGATCACGATCAGGGTGAAGGAGGCGGATAGGGATGAAGTCCAATCCATGATGGCCGAGAGGGGCATTAGGGCCGGTATCAACTACCGGCTGCCCTTTAGGATGCCCGGCTACGAGGACATCGATGATCTCGGTCGGGAAGACATCCCGAACACCGTCGCCTTGGAGACTTCGACACTGACGCTTCCCTTTTCCAACGCCATCGGCGACGAGGATATCGAACTCGTGGTCGAAAC